>JBIKJX010000078.1:0-7577 GCA_044360785.1 Limnohabitans sp. | reverse complement strand
TGGAAACAAGAATCGCGCGATGCCAAACGCGGCAAACGAAAAGCCGGTGGTTTTGTTGCCAGTTGGAAAGAGTTAATTGCTTTACCCCAAATGCGTCGATTTTTATGGACTGTCGGCTTAGGTTCAATCGCATTCAGTATGCAAGACATCGTATTGGAACCCTATGGTGCTGAAATCTTGGGCCTTGACGTAGGCAATACAAGTTCATTGACGGCCTTGGGTGCAGTCGGGTCCTTGATCGCCTTTGGTTTGTCAGCCAAATGGCTGGCTTCCGGTTGGCACGCCTGCCGCTTGGCCAGCTTTGGCGTCTTGATGGGATTGCCTGCATTTGCGTTGGTTATTTTTGCTGCACCGACCGAGTCGGTGGCCATGTTCAGAACAGGCGTCGTCTTGATCGGCTTTGGATCTGGTTTATTTTCTGTCGGCATGTTGGTCACGGCCATGTCATTCAAAAACGCTCGCATGAGTGGTTTGATTTTGGGCACGTGGGGTGCCGTACAAGCCACAGCCACTGGCGCTGCCATGGCCATGGGCGGCGCAGTTCGAGATCTTGTCTCAGAGATGGCTTTGGCAGGTCGTTTGGGCGAAGCGCTCAACTCGCCCATTACAGGCTATAGCTTTGTCTATCACTTAGAAATTTATTTGCTATTTGTTGTGTTGATTGCACTGGGGCCTCTGCTCAGAAAAAGTCGACACGAACCTTCTCAACCCATTTTGAAATTTGGTTTGGCAGAGTTGCCCAACTGAAATGCATTGATTTAAAAAGGAGCAGTCTTATGGAAACAGGCGCTATTACTCAGTATGTCGACGTTGCACAAATTGTGCTTTATCTCTTTTGGGCGTTTTTTGCCGGCCTGATTTATTATCTTTTGCGAGAAAATCATCGCGAAGGCTATCCCATGGATTCCGGACGTGAGAACGGCCCCAAGCAAGAAGGCTGGCCCCCCGTTCCTTCGCCTGTGACTTACAAAACCATGGATGGCCATGTGATGTTGTCACCCGACCTGAATCGTCCTGACGGTGAATACAGTGCGCAACCCACGACCAACTGGAACGGTGCGCCCATTGAACCTGTCGGCGATCCTTTGCTAGCAGGTGTTGGCCCTGGCGCTTGGGCCATGCGTGCCGATGTCCCCGACATGGAACATGGTGCCCCCAAAATTGTGCCTTTGCGTTTAGCGCCCCAATTCAATGTGGCGCATCAAGACGTTGAACCCAGAGGTTTGGCGGTTGTCGGTGCAGATCGCAATGTGGCGGGTCATGTGGTGGAGCTCTGGGTTGACCGCATGGAAATGGTCTTCCGTTACATCGAAGTGAAGTTGGAAGGCACAGACAAAACTGTGTTGCTGCCCATGAACTTTGCAAAGATTAAGAAGCAAGGCATTTATGTGCACTCTTTATTGGCCCATCAATTTGCCAATGTGCCGCAAACCAAATCGCCTGATCAAATTACTTTGTTAGAAGAAGAAAAGATCACGGCTTATTTTGGTGCAGGCACTTTGTACGCAACCCCTGAACGTCAGGAGCCATTGCTGTGAAAGCCAAAACTGTCAGCGCCACGCACGAGCATGAGTGGGAAGCAGCCCCTGGGCTGCCATCTACTTTGCCCGCCGGTGAACGTATTGTGTGGCAGGGTTCGCCCGACTGGAAGCAGTTGGCCGTTCATGCCTTTCATGTCCGCAAGATTGCCGTTTACTTTGCCCTGATGGTTGGTATTCAATTCTCACAACTGTGGGCTGAGGGACTCGCTGGCAAAGAACTGCTGGTGCCCATCGTGGTCAGCAGTTCGTTGGCCCTTCTGGCATTGGCTTTGCTAACGACTTGTGCATGGTTTGCGGGTAAAAGTTCGCTCTATACCTTTACCAACAAACGAGTGGTCATGCGCATTGGCATTGTGCTCACTCTCACCTTTAACCTGCCTTATCGTCGCATTGCGGGTGCATCTTCTAAAGACTACGCCAAGGGCTGCCAAGACATTGCTTTAGAACTTTATCCCGAAGATCGCATTGGCTGGGCGCATCTGTGGCCGCACCAAAAAGCCTGGCATGTGAAGCATCCACAGCCTACTTTGCGCTGTGTACCCAACGGCAAAGAAGTCAGTGAAATGCTTTTCACCATGTGGCGCGAGCACCATCAGGCTGAAAAAATTGTGGCTGGCGCCACAGATTTGAATACAGCCAATGACAGCCACAGCAACCACCCGCAAGGCGTCATGGCATGAGCACACACGCTGCTTTGCCTGCCAACAAACATTCACTGCCACTGGCAGTGAAGTTGCTTGGCAGCATGTTGTTTGTCATTTTGCTGGCCGTTGGTTTTGCAAGATCGCAAGGCGTCATGAGCAAGCAAGCGGATGCAGCCACCGTCTGGCAGCGTGATTTGATTTTTGCCGATGGGCCCAACGGCAGTGTTGTTGTGAGAGATGCACAAAGCCAATCGGAGATTGCTCAATTTGACGGTGAACAAGGTTTTTTAAGAAGCACATTGCGCGCTTTGGTTCGGGAACGTAAGCGGCAAAACATTGGCCCTGACGCGCCCATGCAATTACTGGGTCGCGCCGATGGCCGCCTCACCTTGATTGACCCCAGCACCCAACAACGAATTGATTTAGAAGCGTTCGGACCCGGTAATGCAGCCGTTTTTGCGAGTTTGCAAACGGCAGGTCTGGCAACGCGACAGAACGTTCAAATTTTAGAAAATAACAGGAGCTCACGATGACCGCCAATGCTGTTCGCAGTATCGAAACCATTGAAGACGCCAATCAAAAAGCGGTTCATGACGACTTGATCAGCCCCCGCTTTTACACCACTGACTTTGCTGAGATGGACCGCCTCAACATTGAGCCTGTGCGTGCCGAGTGGGACCGCATGATGGCCGAATACGAAGGTGACAACAACCACGATCACTTTCAACGCGATGCCGCATTTGCAGATGAAGTACGTGACAACATGGCCAAACTCTCGCCTGAGATGCGCCAAGAGTTCATGGACTTCTTGGTCAGTTCACTCACCTCTGAGTTTTCAGGTTGCGTTCTCTACAACGAGATTCGCAAAAATGTAACCAACCCAGACATCAAACAACTGATGACGTACTTGGCTCGTGATGAATCGCGCCATGCTGGATTCATCAACTTGTCTTTGCGCGATTTCAATTTGGGCATTGACTTAGGTAACTTGAAGCGGACCAAGAAATATACCTACTTCAAACCCAAATACATCTACTACGCAACGTACCTCTCCGAGAAGATTGGCTATGCACGCTACATCACCATCTTCCGTCAATTGGAAAAGCACCCAGAGAAACGTTTTCACCCCATCTTCCGTTGGTTTGAACTTTGGTGCAATGACGAATTCCGCCATGGCGAGTCGTTTGCATTGATCATGCGCGCCAATCCGAATCTTTTGCGCGGTGGCAATAAGTTGTGGATTCGCTTTTTCTTGTTGGCAGTGTATGCAACCATGTATGTGCGCGACCACACACGCCCCATGCTTCACGAAGCCATGGGCTTAGATTCAAGCGAATACGACTACCAAGTATTTCGCATTACCACGGCCATCACGCAACAAGTGTTCCCCTTGGCGCTGGACACTGACAATCCCAAGTTCCGCCGCGGCCTCGAGCGATTGTTTGCCATTTCACAGGCCATGGAAAAAGCCAAAGCACGCGGTGGTGTCATTGGCAAATTGCAACAAGGCGTGTGTGCTGCCAAAGCATTTGTCACTTTCGCAGGTCTCTACATGATGCCCGTCATCAAGCAAGACTTGTCGCCCCAAGTTCGCATGGAACCCGCATGGTAATTGACGTCATTTGGGCCTGTATTTTCACTGCCATGTGCTGGTGGTTTGGCACGGGCGTGATTTTATGGCTCGATCGTTTGCCACCTGCAAGCTTCAGATGGAGCTTGCTTGGATGGACCATGCTTTTGATCTTGAGCTTCAAAGGCGTGTATGAAAGCATGCGTGAAGTCAGTGTCGCCAATGCCTACTTGGCCTTTGGCAGTGTGATTGTGATGTGGGGCTGGCATGAGTTGGCATTTCTCACTGGATGGATCACCGGTCCCCGAAAAATCGCTTTGACTGAAGGCGCGAAGGGTTGGCCACGTTTCAAAGAATCGGTGCAAGTCATGCTGCACCATGAATTGGCATTGCTCCTTAACTTTGGCGTTTTGTGGCTGATGCAAATCGATCAGCCCAATCATTTGGCACTGTGTACATTTGCCTTGCTGTGGTTCATGCGCCTCTCTGCCAAACTCAATTTATTTTTTGGTGTGCCGCAAAACGGGGCGCAGTATTTACCGCCGCATTTGGTTTATCTGGCCAGCTATTTCAAAACACGTCTCGTCACGCCTTGGTTTGTGATCTCCATCAGTGCTGCCATTGGCGCATGGTGTTGGTTGGTTTGGCAAGCACAGCAAGGCGCCATGGCCATTACCGCGGGTTGGGTCATGTTGGCCACCCTTTTGGGCTTGGCCATTGTTGAACACCTCATCATGATTTTCCCTTGGCCACTCGAACGGCTTTGGGGCTGGGCCATGGGCCAGTCCTCGGTGGAATCACCACTCACCACCCCACCCTAAGGCTCTCATGAACGCATTCAACGCCAATGGTTTTTCACATCCAGGTCTGCAATCTCGGCAGCCCGGTGGCAATGGCCGTGGCGCTGATTCACGCCCAATGGCTGTCATCATTGGCAGCGGCTTTGGCGGACTGGCAGCCGCCATTCGCCTTAGCGTAAAGGGCTATCAAGTGAAGGTGCTTGAAAAGCTGGACGCACCTGGCGGCAGAGCTTATGTCCATCGTCAAGATGGTTTTACATTTGACGCTGGGCCAACCATCATCACGGCGCCCTTTTTATTGGAAGAGCTTTGGACGCTTTGCGGCAAGACTTTCGCTGACGATGTCACATTGATCCCAATGGATCCGTTTTACAGAATTCGCTTTGACGATGGCACCTGGTTTGATTACAGCGCAGACGAAGTCAAAATGTTGGACGAGGTGGCTCGCTTCTGTCCTGAGGATGTCCAGGGTTACCTTGACTTTGTCAAAGACGCAGAGAGATGTAAAACATTGGGCTTTGAAGGCTTAGGCTCTATTGCCTTTGACACCTTGGGCGACTTGATCAAAGCCATTCCCTCTTTCCTCAAGATGGGCGCTTGGCGCAGTATTTACACATTGGTGGCCAAGCACTTTAGCAATGACAAGCTTCGCACTGTCATGAGTTTTCACCCCTTACTGATTGGCGGCAACCCATTCTCAGTGACTGCAGCCTATGCCCTTATCAACTCACTTGAAAGAACGTGGGGCGTGCATTCTGCAATGGGCGGCACCGGTGCGATTGTCAAAGCCATGGTGGGCTTATTGGAGTCGCGTGGTATTCAGTTGCGTTGCAATGCACCCGTGACCCAAATTCGAATCGAAAACGGCAAAGCGTGTGGCGTTGAATTGGATTCGGGTGAGTTCATTGCGGCAGACATTGTGGTGAGCAATGCGGACACGGCTTGGACCTATAAAAATTTAGTCGCGCCACAGCACCGTCGCCATTGGACCAATCGCAAAATTGAAAATGGGCGTTATTCCATGGGTCTGTTTGTTTGGTACTTTGGTACTTCCAAACAATACCATGATGTCCCTCATCACATGATGGTGCTTGGTCCGCGCTACAAAGGCTTGCTCACTGATATTTTCAAACGCCACCATCTGGCCAAAGATTTCAGTTTGTATTTGCACCGCCCTACAGCCACAGACCCTTCGTTGGCGCCAGAGGGTTGCGACACTTTTTATGCGCTCTCTCCCGTGCCGCACTTGGACAGTGGCACCGATTGGGCGAGCTACGCAGAGACCTATCGTGCTGCCATTGCAGAAGCGTTAGAGGCTTCGGTATTGCCCGGTCTGCGTGAGTCTATTGTGACTTCCAAGGTCAGTACACCCCAAGATTTTCACGATCGTTTGTGGTCTTATAAAGGTGCAGGTTTTGGCCTTGAGCCTTTGCTTTTACAAAGCGCTTGGTTCCGCCCACACAACCGCAGTGAAGACATCCCTGGTTTGTACATGGTGGGTGCAGGCACACATCCAGGTGCAGGCGTACCGGGTGTCTTAATGTCTGCCAAGGCGCTTGAAACGGTGGTTCCCCATGTTTCAGTTTAATCCCACCGCCAACACAGCCAATCTAGAGGCCTGTGTGGCCATGATGAAGGGTGGCTCGAAAACTTTTTTTGCAGCCAGCCGTTTGCTCCCCCCCCGAATTCGCACAGCGTCGATTGCTTTGTATGCGTTTTGCAGAGTGGCCGATGATTTGGTTGACGAAGCTTTACTAGGCGATGCACCACTCAATGTATTGCGTGAACGCCTAGATGCCATTTACGCAGGTACGCCCAAAGACCATGTTGAAGACCATGCATTGAGCATGGTGGTGCAGCAGTATGAGTTACCCCGTCATTTTTTAGATGCACTGATTGAAGGTTTTGCTTGGGATGCCAAAGGCAAAACATACAACAGCATTGAAGAAGTCCATGACTATGCGGCTCGTGTGGCTGGCAGTGTGGGCGCCATGATGTGCTGGATCATGGGTCCACAAAATACCGATACGCTCGAAAGAGCTTGCGAATTGGGCGTGGCCATGCAGTTAACCAACATTGCACGTGATGTGGGCGCAGATGCCGCAATGGGTCGCATTTATCTGCCCAGAAGATGGTTAATTGAGGCAGGTGTTCAACCCGAGGCTTGGCTCAAAAACCCTAGTATGACGCCTGGGATCAAAATTGTTGTGGCACGCCTTCTCGAAGAAGCGGACCGGCTCTACAAACAATCGCAACCCGGCATTGCTGCATTGCCGCCAGATTGCCGAGCAGCCATTTTGGCAGCCAGCTTGATCTACCGAGAAATTGGCGTTCAACTGAAACGTGAAGGTCTTGATTCAGTGTCAACTCGGACCGTGGTCAGTACCACTCGCAAGTTGGTTTTATTGGCCTCTGCGTGGACACAGGCCGCCTGGATTCGAACCGCTGAAACACCAGCATCGCCACTTCATGCCATTCAATTTTTGGCATTGCACAAGCAAGACACACAGGCCAGCGCGCAATGGGCGGGCGCCTATTTTCCCAACCGTGCCATGCCACAACGCGTGGCCTGGGTCTTCGATTTACTAGAACGGCGTGAAAACGAACGACTGCAAGGTCGCCAACGGCTTCATTCTTAAATCAGCAATTCATTTATCAAGGAGAAAATGATGAAACTTCAAAGCGGACTGAGCGTTGTCAGTGCTTTCTTTTGGACTTTTTGGGCAACGCTGTCATTGGCTGGTTTGATTCAGCACAGTGACACAGCTTATTTTTACGTCTTTGGCGCAGCCCTGGTGGCATGCGTGGGCATGCACAAAGTGACCATGAAAGCCATTGAGAAATTCATGGCCATGCTGGCCAGCAAGTCAGCCTCACATTGAGAGTGAGGTAAGCATGCGCATCAGGTTGATTGGAAAACAATTAACTTGATGGCGCGGCTATTGTCAAATAGCCAAGATGAAGGGCGCGCCTTATTTGCGTGGACGATTGAACCAGTTTGCCAAAACGAACAGGCAGAACA
>JBIKJX010000077.1:0-7615 GCA_044360785.1 Limnohabitans sp. | reverse complement strand
TAAGCCCTATGCAGAGGCCAAAGGCGAAGTCATGTACGGTGCCAGCTTTGTTGAGTGGTATGCCGAAGAAGCCAAACGCGTGAATGGCGAAACACTGCCTCAGTTTGACAACACACGCCGCCTGATGGTCATCAAACAACCCATCGGTGTCTGCGCTGCCATCACACCTTGGAACTTCCCATTGGCCATGATCACGCGCAAAGTAGCACCCGCCTTGGCAGCCGGTTGTACCGTGGTCATCAAGCCTGCTGAACTGACCCCTCTCACAGCATTGGCTGCTGGCGAATTGGCCCTGCGTGCAGGCATTCCAGCCGGCGTCATCAATTTGCTCACAGCCGATTCAGACAACAGCATTGCCGCTGGCAAAGTGTTTTGCGCCAGCGACATTGTTCGCCACATCAGCTTTACGGGTAGCACCGAAGTGGGCCGCATTTTGATGGCCCAATCGGCGCCTACTGTCAAAAAACTGTCCCTTGAATTGGGCGGCAATGCACCCTTCATTGTGTTTGACGATGCCGACATTGACAGTGCCGTTGAAGGCGCCATGGCCAGCAAGTATCGCAATGCGGGTCAAACATGCGTTTGCGCCAATCGCATCTATGTTCAAGAGCCTGTGTACGACACCTTTGTGCAAAAGTTTGCAGCCAAAGTGAAAGCACTCAAAGTTGGCAATGGCTTTGAAGATGGCGTGGTACAGGGCCCACTCATTGAACCTGCCGCTTTGGAAAAAGTAACACGCCATGTGGAAGACGCCAAAGCCAAGGGCGGCGTGGTGTTGGCCGGTGGCAAGGCTTTGAACGGTCAATTCTTTGAACCGACCGTGATTGGCAACGCAACGTCAGACATGCTCTGCGCCAAAGAAGAAACTTTTGGCCCCTTTGCGCCTGTCTTCAAATTCAAAACAGAACAAGAAGCCATCGATGCCGCCAACAACACTGAATTTGGTTTGGCCAGCTATTTCTACAGCCGCGATGTGGGACGCATTTTCCGCGTGAGCGAAGGTTTGGAATACGGCATGGTGGGCATCAATGTCGGCATCATTGCCACAGAACATGTGCCTTTCGGTGGCGTGAAGCAATCGGGCTTGGGCCGCGAAGGTTCACACCACGGCATGGACGAGTACCTCGAGATGAAGTACTTGTGCATGGGTGATATTTTGAAGTGATTTAAAAAATCAATTTCACGCCAGTTTTGCTTTGCAGCAATTCTGGCGTCACCCCTGGTGCCATTTCGACAACTTTCAAGCCTTCGGGCACCACATCCATCACCGCTAAATCGGTGATGATGCGGTCGACAACACCCACACCCGTCAAAGGCAAGGTGCACTGAGGCAAGATTTTCAAATCTTCGGTGCCATCTTTTTTCTTGGCCACGTGTTCCATCAAAATGATGACGCGCTTCACACCGGCCACCAAGTCCATGGCACCACCCATGCCCTTGACCATCTTGCCTGGAATCATCCAGTTGGCCAGGTCACCCTTTTCGCTCACTTGCATGGCGCCCAAGATCGACAAGTTGATCTTGCCGCCCCGAATCATGGCGAAGCTGTCGTGGCTGCCAAAAATGGAGGTGCCTTTGATGGTGGTGACTGTTTGCTTGCCCGCGTTAATCAGGTCGGCGTCAACTTCATCTTCAGTGGGAAATGGACCAATGCCCAACATGCCGTTTTCAGATTGCAACCACACTTCAATGTTGCTCGGCACATGGTTGGCCACCAAGGTAGGAATACCAATGCCCAAGTTCACATAAAAGCCATCTTGCAACTCGTGTGCGGCGCGTGCCGCCATTTGATCTTGACTCCAGCTCATGCTCAGACTCCTGCTTTTTCTGTGACGGTACGTTTTTCAATGCGTTTTTCAGGGTGCTTGTTAAGCACCAAACGGTGAACGTAAATGCCGGGCAAATGAATTTGATCGGGAATCATGTCGCCCGTTTCGACAATTTCTTCCACTTCGACAATGCACAACTTGCCGGCCATTGCAACGGCGGGATTGAAGTTGCGCGCTGTTAAACGAAATTGCAAATTGCCAGATTTGTCTGCGCGCCAAGCTTTCACCAAAGAAACATCCGGCACCAAAGCGCGTTCCATGACATAAGTTTCGCCATCGAATTCGCGCAGCTCTTTGCCATCTGCCACTACCGTGCCCACGCCTGTTTTGGTGAAGAATGCAGGAATGCCCGCGCCGCCTGCGCGAAGCTTCTCGGCCAAGGTGCCTTGGGGTGTGAATTCCAATTCAAGTTCACCGGCCAAAAATTGGCGCTCAAACTCTTTATTTTCACCCACGTAAGAGGAAATCATTTTTTTGATTTGGCGAGTTTCAAGCAACTTGCCCAAGCCAAAACCATCCACACCTGCGTTGTTGGAAATGGCTGTGAGATTTTTAACGCCTGAATCGCGCAATGCGTCAATCAAAGCTTCAGGAATACCGCAGAGGCCGAAACCACCGACAGCCAGCAATTGACCATCTGCCACAACGCCTTTCAGCGCTTCGGCTGCAGAGGGGAAAATCTTGTTCACAGGGCGCTCCTAAGAGGGAAAGTCTTAAAACCAATAGTGTAATAGGTGAATAGAATCAGAAAACTGACAAGGACAGCCATGACCAACCCTGCAACATCAAAAACAACGCGATACCCGGCCCCTGAAATCAAAGATGTGCCCGAGGACATCAGGACCAAAATTTTGGAGGTTCAAGAAAAAGCCGGGTTTGTGCCCCAGGTTTTCTTGTCTTTTGCCCGCCGACCTGCAGAGTGGCGTGCCTTTTTTGCCTACCACGATGCGCTCATGTTGCCTGAGTCGGTGGGACGCACCAGCAACTTGAGCAAAGGCGATCGTGAAATGATCGTCACAGCCACCAGCACCGCCAACAATTGCCTGTATTGCGTGGTTGCCCATGGCGCTATTTTGAGAATCTACGAAAAGAAACCCTTGGTGGCAGATCAGGTGGCGGTGAACTATCGCAAGGCGGATATTTCGCCCAAGCAGCGCGCGATGCTCGATTTCGCCATGAAAGTGTGTCTGCACAGCGACCAAATAGAAGATGCAGACTTTGCCCCATTGCATGCGCATGGCCTCGATGACGAGGACATTTGGGACATTGCCGCCATCACGGCGTTCTTCGGTTTGTCCAATCGGATGGCCAGCTTCAGCAACATGATGCCCAACCCGGAGTTCTACCTGATGGGCAGAGTGCCCAAACAGAAATAAGCGGCCTAGGGCGTGACGCGTGCCCTGATGTCATCTGGCAAATTCACGGCTTTCTGATTGGGAAAATCAACCCAGATGGTGGTGGCGCCGCCTGCCGCATAAATGACACCCGGCTTGTCCACCAACTCCAAGGTGCACCAGGATTCAAAAGTGGTGCGGCCAGGGTCGCTGACGTACATTTTGACCAAGACATTGCCGGGGTATTCCAACTGCTTGTAGAAATTACAAAAGGCATTCACGATGACGGGGCCCTGACCTTGCGGGCTTGGCTCGCAGCCGATGGAATGGAAGTAGTCAATCCGAATTGTTTCCATGTACCGAAAATAAACCGTGTTGTTGACGTGACCCATGGCGTCCATGTCTCCCCAACGCATGGGGATCACCATCTCATAAACCTTTTTCTTGATCTCAGGAATTTCAATTTTCATCGTTCATCTCGACTAGTTGCAATGGCATAGGTCTGCACTTATCCGACCTTTTCACCGTTGATTCTGCCTCTTCCAAGCTTAAAATGAAATTTACGCCCCAATTGGGTCACCCGAATTTCAACTTGATGTGAGTCCCCCATGACACCCGAAGAGATTTTGAGCACACACGGTCCCCGCGAATCCATGGAATACGACGTGGTCGTCGTCGGTGGTGGACCTGCCGGTTTGTCCGCTGCCATCCGTTTGAAACAATTGGCGCAAGAAAAAGGCAACGATGTCTCTGTGGTTGTTCTTGAAAAAGGTTCTGAGCCAGGCGCACACATTTTGTCTGGCGCCATCATGGACCCCATTGCACTGACTGAACTCTTTCCCAAGTGGAAAGAAATGGGTGCACCGCTCAACCAGCCTGTGACGGAAGACATCTTTTTGATGACTACAGAAACGGGCGCCACTCGCGTTCCTAATTTCGCACTCCCCCCATGCTTTCACAACGACGGCAACTACATCATCAGTTTGGGCAACCTCACGCGCTGGTTGGGTGAACAAGCCGAAGCCCTAGGCGTTGAAATTTTTCCAGGCTTTACGGCTGCTGAAGTTTTGTACAACGACGATGGGTCTGTCAAAGGCGTTGCCACTGGCAACATGGGCATTGGCAAAGACGGCGAACCCACCGACAGCTTCCAGCTGGGCATGGAACTCCACGCCAAATACACCGTGTTTGCGGAAGGTGCGCGCGGCCACCTGGGCAAGCAAGTCATTGCCAAATTCAAATTGGACGAAGGCAAAGATCCTCAAAGCTACGGCATTGGCATCAAAGAACTTTGGGAAATAGACCCTGCCCGACACAAAGCTGGTTTGGCATTGCACAGCGCGGGCTGGCCCTTGGATGAAAAAACTTACGGCGGCTCTTTCCTGTACCACATGGAAGACAACAAAGTGGTGGTGGGTTTTGTGGTGGGCTTGGACTACACCAACCCTTGGCTCAGCCCCTTTGAAGAATTTCAACGCTTTAAAACTCACCCCAACATTCGCTACTACTTTGAGGGCGATGAAGCCAAAGGCATTGCACCCGCAAAACGCATTTCGTATGGCGCTCGCGTCATTACAGCAGGCGGTCTGTTGTCTTTGCCTAAAACCGTTTTCCCAGGCGGCGCTTTGGTCGGTTGCGATGCAGGCTACCTCAATGCCAGCCGCATCAAGGGCAGTCACGCCGCCATCAAAACCGGCATGTTGGCTGCTGAAGCAGCCTATGAGGCACTGCAAGCAGGTCGTGCGCATGACGAACTCAGCGCCTATCCTGAAGCGTTCGAAAACAGCTGGTTGCATACCGAGTTGAACAAAGCGCGAAACTTCAAGCAGTGGTTCAAAAAAGGTCGCACAGTGGGTACCCTCATGACGGGTGTCGAACAATTCTTGTTGCGTGGACACATTCCATGGACCATCCGTCGCACTGCCGCAGACCACACCTATTTGAAGCCAGCGGCCGAATGCCAGCCCATTCAGTATCCCAAGCCCGATGGCAAGCTCACCTTCGATCGTTTGTCCAGCGTGTTCATCAGCAACACCAACCACGAAGAGAACCAGCCTGCGCACCTCACCCTCAAAGATGCCAGCGTGCCAGTCGGTATCAACTTGGCTAAATTTGCAGGTCCTGAGGCGCGTTATTGCCCTGCTGGGGTCTATGAATACGTCAAAAACGAAGATCAATCTGATCGCCTGCAAATCAATGCGCAAAATTGTGTGCATTGCAAAACCTGTGACGTGAAAGACCCCACACAAAACATCGTTTGGGTCACGCCAGAAGGCGGCGGCGGTCCTAATTACTCAGGCATGTAAAAAATGTCACGGGTCTTGAAGACCTGTTTATAATTTCAATGTCAGGAGAGCGCAGCCTTTTTGGGGCTGCCACCGAAGGCGCAGGAAATGTCAAAATTTCTGAACGCTCAGGTACCCAGGACTGACAAACGTTAAAACATTGGTTTTAACGCTTCCTCACTGGAGAGAGAGGGCGGACCATCCGGTCGAACCCTCCACCGAAGGCGCAACCCGCAGTGGGTCTTTCAAATTCAACTGAAAGTCTCAACCGGCGAATCGCTCAGGTAAAGCGGACAGCGAGGGCAACCCATGATTTCGGTCGTGGCTTAACATTGCCCTTGGAGATTTCAATTGTCCGCTGACACCGCTTTGCTCAACACACCGCTCAATGCTTTGCACATTGAACTTGGCGCCCGCATGGTGCCCTTTGCGGGCTACAGCATGCCTGTTCAATACCCCATGGGTTTGATGGCGGAGCACCACCACACCCGCTCAGAAGCGGGCTTGTTTGATGTTTCGCACATGGGCCAACTGCGTTTGGTGGGAGCCGATGCTGCCGCAGCGTTTGAGTCCTTGATGCCCGTTGACGTCATTGATTTGCCTGTTGGCAAACAGCGCTATGGTCTGTTGCTGACGGAGGAAGGCACCATCATTGACGACTTGATGTTTGTCAATCGAGGAACAGACATTTTTGTCATTGTGAATGGCGCCTGCAAAGTCAATGACATTGCGCACATTCAAATGCGCATCGGTTCTCGGTGCCAAGTTATTCCCATGCCAGAGCGTGCGCTCTTGGCATTGCAAGGCCCCAAAGCGGTAACAGCTCTTTCCCGCTTGGTACCCGGTGTAGAAAAATTGGTCTTCATGACAGGTGCTTCATTTGACTGGCAAGGCGCTGATCTTTTTATCACGCGATCAGGCTACACAGGCGAAGATGGTTTTGAAATTTCGATCAACAATGATCAGGTTGATTCATTTGCACGCGCCTTATTGGCTCAGGCAGAAGTCAAACCAATTGGCCTGGGTGCACGCAATTCATTGCGGCTTGAAGCGGGTCTGTGTTTGTACGGCAATGACATTGACACCACCACCACACCCGTGGAGGCGGGTCTGAACTGGGCCATCCAAAAGGTTCGTCGGACGGGTGGTGCTCGCGCGGGTGGTTTTCCTGGCGCACACATTGTGTTGGGTCAGTTGGAGGGTACGCAGGCCCTTCAGCGCAAACGCGTTGGCCTCATTGCGCAAGAGCGCGTTCCTGTTCGCGAGCATGTTGAAATACAAAATACACAAGGCCACAAAATTGGCGAAGTGTCTAGCGGCTTGTTAGGGCCAACTGCCAACGTCCCCGTGGCCATGGGCTATGTCGATACCGCCAACGCTGCGCTGGGTACTGTGGTCAACGCCATGGTGCGCGGAAAAGCTGTTCCAATGACCGTCAGTGCCATGCCCTTTGTGCCCAATCGCTATTACCGCGGCTGAACGCGTCAAAACAATTGTGATCTGACCCCCATTAAATATTTTTAGGAGAAAAAAATGAGTTTGAAATACACCGAAGAACATGAGTGGATTTTGGTTGAAGGCGACATCGCCACGGTTGGCATTACGCACCATGCGCAAGACGCATTGGGTGATGTGGTGTTTGTTGAATTGCCAGAAGTGGGCAGCAGTTTTGAACAAAAGGCGGTCGCTGGTGTGGTGGAGTCTGTGAAGGCTGCTGCAGATGTGTACATGCCCGTGAGCGGCCAGATTACCGAAGTCAATGAGGCATTGCGCGGCGATCCCTCTTTGGCCAATACCGATCCTTTGGGGACAGGCTGGTTCTTCAAAGTGAAGCTGTCTGATGCATCACAAGTGGATGCCTTGTTGGACGAGACTGCTTACACCGCCTTTGCTGCGGCCAACTGATTTTTTGTATTTCATTTTTTGACCGAACTTTGAGTTTGAAGGCCCTACCATGTTGATGTCATCTAACGCCCCCTTAAGTCAACTCGAACATGAGAGCGAATTCATTGCACGCCACATTGGCATCAGTGAAGCTGATGAACATCACATGCTGTCTGTCATTGGCGAGGCTTCTCGGCGTGCACTGATCGACAGCATCGTGCCTGCTTCCATTGCACGAAGCCAAGCCATGAAACTGCCCGCACCGGTTACAGAAGCCAGCGCA
>JBIKJX010000076.1:0-7714 GCA_044360785.1 Limnohabitans sp. | reverse complement strand
CAAGCTTTCGAGTCCTTGGTCGAAAAAGGGCTGGCTTTTCAGCGTCAATCGCAAGCCTCTGCCCAAGAAAAAATCAATGAAGCTGCGGCACATTTCAACCAATTGGCTCAGGGTCTTGGCGCCGGCTTGGTGACGCCCGTGGGTGCCAAAGTTGACCGCTTGGAACACCTCTTTGAAGACCGCGTAGCGCGCGCCCTCAAAAGTTTAGGCTTGCCCACTGCGCAAGAAGTGGCTGAATTGCAAGAAAGGGTCGCCAAGCTGGAGGCTGCACTGAAAGCGGCGTCTCCCCAGTCCAGTCCCGCCAAAGCCGCACGCAAGTCGCCTGCCCGAAGCAAAAAATCGGCGACATCACAGGCCCGATAAAAGGCTCACCAGATTTCCGCATGGCCAAAAAAGCCCCCCGCCGCACCGCTGAGCGAATTGCCACGATCTCACTTGATCTGTTCAATCGCTATGGTGAGCCCAATGTATCGACCACCCTCATATCGTCAGAGCTCAACATCAGCCCTGGCAATTTGTACTATCACTTCCCAGCCAAAGACCAGTTGGTCAGCCATTTGTTTGACAACTACAAAAACGACATCCTCAATTTATTGGACGCCAGCCAAGATGTCAAAGATGTCGAAGATGCATGGTTCTTTTTGCATTCACTGTTTGAACTCATTTGGGATCACCGATTTTTGTACCGCGACCTGAATGATTTGCTGTCCAAAAATAGGCACTTGGAAACCAATTTCAAGCACATCTTAGAAGTCAAAACAGCGTCACTCAATCAGTTGCTACAGGCCTTGGCAAGGCAAGGCCATATTCGCAACGAGCCCGACACCTTCAGTACTTTGTCGGCCAGCATGTCGGTGGTGGTTACCTATTGGCTAAGTTATGAGTATGTTCGCAACCCGCGCCATGCCATGGAGCCCGAAAGTGCGGGAGACGCGTTGGCGCGCGGGGCGCGGCATGTGCTTTTGCTGTTAGCGCCTTACTTAGAAAACTCGGCAGAACGTGCGCATTTGATGCAATTGACGCAGGCTTACGAAACTGCCAAAACCTGAGAGCGCAACACGCAGGGTGGCGGGGTCATCGCCTTAGTTTGCGCCTTAGTTTGCGCCTAACTTGGCGCAAGCCTCAATTAGGCAAACCGTGTTTGAGCCACTTTGAGCAGGCCATCAAAAATCAGGCTGTCGACCAATTCAAACTGAATGGCCATGCTGGGTGCCATTTTCCAGCCTGCGCCGCCCGTCATCACGCAATGAGGCTCTTGCCCTGTGTGGTCTCGGAGGTGCTGCACCATGCGCTCGCAGGCGCCCGCAATGGCGTAGGTGCCACCGCTGGTCAGGGCATCGCTGGTGTTGGTGGGAAAGGGTCGCACTTCACCCGTGGGCACATGCAAGCCTGCCGTACCGGACTCCAAGGCGCGCAACATGATGCCGTGACCTGGCAAGATCAGGCCCCCCAAAAATTTGCCATGTTGGTCGATGGCTTCGACGGTGACTGCTGTCCCCACCATGACCACAACCAAAGGTTTTTGGAGACCGCGAGTCAACATGCGGTGGCGTGCACCGACCATGGCCACCCAACGGTCGGAGCCCAGTCGGGTGGGATGGTCGTAGCCATTGGTAATGCCAGATTCTTCGCTGGATGACACCACCCATTGGGGCTCAATGTCCCAGAGTTCCATTTGTTCTTGAACCCGCCGTTTGACGGCATCACCGGCCACCACGCAACCCAGCATGCGGGTGGGCACAGATAAGTTGGCCCAAGGACCTTCCGCCAAAGTCTCGATGTTCTCTAAAAATTCAGCGCCCTGCGCCAAGACATTGGCTTGGGTGTGGGGCCGATCGTAGAGCGCCCACTTCAAGCGCGTGTTTCCAACGTCAATGGCCAAAAATGTCATAGGCGGATGATAAAGATATTTTGCGGGTCAAGACATCCGCACCATGAAATCCATGTGTGCTTGATTGATACTCAATTCTGTCGCCAGGGCAGGCCACGTTTGCGCCAGCCACCCAAAATGCCCCTGTGTGCGTTGGCATCGGGGTCCCCTTCAAAGCCTTCCAGAATGTTGTAGGCCTCCAAGCCCAATTGGGCGGCCCTTTGTGCAGCCGCAATAGACCGGACACCGCTTCGGCACAAAAGAACCAGTTTCTGACCGTCTTTGGCCATTGCTTGAATTTGATCGTCAAACGCTGGATTAACTTCCATGGCAGGCCATTGCTTCCAAGCCAGCGCCTTGGCTTCTGGCACAAAACCAACCCATGCACGCTCTGCATCTGAACGGACATCCACCAAAATAGCTTGGCCTGTTTGGACCCACTGCCAGGCCAGTTCTGGATAAATATCGCCGGCATAGCCTGTGGCAGCTTGCACCGTTTCGTCAATTGGATTGTGTTTTGGCAAATTTAAATTGTTCATGATTAAGCAAATTTGGTGAGCATTTCGGCCACATGTTCTGCAGATTGATCGCCTTGTTCAATCATGCAGCCAACCATGGCGAAAAACGTTTTGTCGAGGGCTTTTCTAGAAGCTGCCATTTGTTGGGCGATTTTTTCGCAATCGGCATCGGTTTCAATGAGTTTTTGCAAGCCACGCAACTGGCCTTCAATGCGGGCCAAACGAACGCAAAGGGCTTTCTTTTTTTCTGGATCGGCAAGACGGCTCATGGTGTTCTTTCAAGTGAATTGCAAATTATGATAACTTTTGTCGACTTTTCAAAACAATGATACGTGCACCGGCGGCTTGTTGATTTGTCAGGCAAATTTGCTGAAATGCACCGAGGCTCAAAGTTGACGTTTACGTTAACGTCAATTAGACTGAGCGCTTCATTCAAGTGGCCTCATTATTTTTTCTTGGAACTTAGCCATGACCGACTTGTCAGCCGAATTCAAAGCGCTCGCCGAATACCGTCCTACCCACAAAGTCCGCTTTGTGACGGCCGCCAGTTTGTTTGATGGCCACGACGCCGCCATCAACATCATGCGCCGTATTTTGCAAAGCATGGGCGCTGAGGTCATTCACTTGGGCCACAACCGTTCGGTCGATGAAGTGGTCACGGCAGCCTTGCAAGAGGACGCCCAAGGCATTGCCATCAGCTCTTACCAAGGCGGCCATGTGGAGTATTTCAAGTACATGGTGGACTTGCTCCGTGAACGAGGTGGTGCTCACATTCAAGTCTTTGGCGGTGGCGGTGGTGTGATTGTTCCCGCTGAAATTCGCGAACTGCATGCCTACGGCGTTGGCCGCATTTACAGCCCAGAAGATGGCCAACGCATGGGCTTGGCCGGCATGATTGGTGAGATGGTCATGCGCTGCGACAAAGACCTCAGCCTCTATGCACCCACAGATTTAAATGCCATTCAAGGCGGCACAGAAGCCAACTGGCGTTCTTTGTCACAACTGATCACCGTTTTGGAAAATGGCAGCGCCTCGCCAGATTTGGTGGCCGCACTGCGCACTGAAGCTGCCAATCACAAAGTGCCTGTGCTGGGCATTACAGGCACTGGCGGTGCAGGCAAGTCTTCATTGACCGATGAGCTGATTCGTCGTTTGCGCTTAGACCAAGGCGACGACTTGCGCATTGCAGTGGTGTCCATTGACCCCTCGCGCCGCAAGAGCGGTGGCGCATTGTTGGGCGATCGCATTCGCATGAATGCCATCAATCCATGGCGCAAGGGTACCCGCGTGTTCATGCGCAGCTTGGCCACGCGAGATTTCGGCAGCGAAATTTCTGCCGCCTTGCCCGACGTGGTGGCCGCTTGCAAGGTCGCAGGCTTTGATGTGGTGGTGGTAGAGACTTCGGGCATTGGCCAAGGCGATGCCGCCATCGTGCCGCACGTTGATGTCCCCATGTATGTCATGACCCCTGAGTTTGGTGCAGCCAGTCAATTGGAAAAAATCGACATGCTCGACTTTGCCGAGTTTGTGGCCATCAACAAATTTGATCGCAAAGGCGCCAGTGATGCACTGCGTGATGTCGCCAAGCAAGTTCAGCGCAACAAAGAAGCTTGGACCGTGCCCACCGAGCAAATGCCGGTGTTTGGCACCATGGCCGCACGCTTCAACGACGATGGCGTGACGGCTTTGTACCAAGCCCTCAAAGTTCGCTTGGGCGAATTGGGACTGAAACTGAAAGAGGGCTTGCTGCCAGCTGTCGATGTGCGTCACAGCACCAACCAAACACCTGTGGTGCCTGCAGCGCGCACCCGTTATTTGGCAGAAATCACAGACACTGTTCGCGGCTACAAAAAACAAGCGCGTGCACAAGCCAAATTGGCGCGTGAAATTCAACAACTGCGGGCCGCTGCAGTCATGCTGGAAGTAGACAAGCCAGGTCGCGCCAAAGCTTCAGAAGCTGCCATCGACTTGGCCACACGACGCGAAGAAACACAAGACCCTGCGGCAAAGAAACTCTTGGCCCAATGGCCCGAGATGCAAACAGCCTACGCTGGCGATGAGTACGTGGTCAAAATTCGCGACAAAGAAATTCGCACAGCCCTCACCTCCAAAACTTTATCGGGAACCACCATTCGCAAAGTGTCATTGCCCACCTACGAAGACCATGGCGAAATTTTGAAGTGGCTCATGCTGGACAACGTGCCCGGCAGCTTCCCATACACCGCAGGCACCTTTGCGTTCAAACGCGAAGGTGAAGATCCCACCCGCATGTTTGCGGGGGAAGGCGACGCGTTCAGAACCAACACCCGCTTCAAACTGCTCAGCGAGGGCATGCCCGCCAAGCGTTTGTCCACCGCCTTTGACTCCGTCACCTTGTACGGCAACGACCCCGATCCTCGTCCAGACATTTACGGCAAAGTGGGCAACTCGGGTGTGAGCATTGCCACCTTGGACGATATGAAAGTGTTGTACAGCGGATTCGATTTGTGCAATCCCAGCACCAGCGTATCGATGACCATCAACGGCCCTGCACCGTCCATCTTGGCCATGTTCATGAACACGGCCATCGATCAAAACTTAGACAAATTCAAAGCAGAAAACGGCCGCGAACCCACCGAAACCGAAGCCGCCAAAATTCGCGAGTGGGTGCTGGCCAATGTACGTGGCACGGTCCAGGCCGACATCCTGAAAGAAGATCAAGGTCAAAACACCTGCATTTTCAGCACCGAGTTCAGCCTCAAAGTGATGGGCGACATTGCCCAGTATTTTGTGCACCACGACGTGCGCAACTTCTACTCCGTGTCCATCAGCGGCTATCACATTGCAGAGGCAGGTGCCAACCCCATCAGCCAATTGGCCTTTACTTTGTCCAACGGCTTTACCTTTGTCGAGGCCTACTTGGCGCGCGGCATGCACATCGATGACTTTGCGCCCAACCTGAGCTTCTTCTTCAGCAACGGCATGGACCCTGAGTACACCGTGCTAGGCCGCGTGGCCCGCCGCATTTGGGCAGTGGCCATGAAGAACAAATACGGTGCCAACGAGCGCAGCCAAAAGTTGAAGTACCACATTCAAACTTCAGGTCGCTCGCTTCACGCGCAAGAGATTCAGTTCAACGACATCCGCACCACACTGCAAGCGCTGATTGCCATTTACGACAATTGCAATTCGCTGCACACCAACGCGTTTGACGAAGCCATCACCACGCCCACCGAAGACAGTGTGCGCCGTGCCATGGCCATTCAACTCATCATCAACCGCGAGTGGGGCTTGGCCAAAAACGAAAACCCCAATCAAGGTGCTTTCATCATTGAAGAACTCACCGAGTTGGTCGAAGAGGCCGTGCTCACTGAGTTTGAAAAAATTGCCGACCGCGGCGGCGTATTGGGTGCGATGGAAACGGGCTACCAACGCGGCAAGATTCAAGACGAGTCTATGCACTACGAGATGCTCAAGCACACTGGCGAGTACCCCATCATTGGTGTTAACACTTTCCGCAACCCTAAGGGCGATGAAGTGCTTGAGAAGCTGGAGTTGGCACGTTCTACGGAAGACGAAAAGAAATCGCAACTCGATCGTTTGCATGCCTTCCACGCCAAGCACGCCAAAGAATCGCCCGCCATGCTGTCACGTCTGCAGCAAGCGGTGATTCACAACGAAAACGTGTTTGACGTGCTCATGGACGCGGTTCGCGTTTGCTCGCTGGGTCAAATTACCAACGCCTTGTTTGAGGTGGGCGGTCAATATCGACGTAATATGTAAGCATGAACATTCTTTTCATTGTCGACCCTCTCGCCGCCTTCAACATCAAGAAGGACACCAGTTTTGCCATGATGCGCGAAGCGCAAAAGCGCGGCCACAAGGTGAGCGCCTGCGAAGTACCGCACATTCAATGGCAGCGCGGCGAGTGCGTCAAAGCACACGTCCAAGACTTGCATCTGACAGGCGATTCACACACTTGGTACCAAGTGACTGCATCGCGCCAAGCATGGCTCAAAGATTTTGATGCCGTCATCATGCGCAAAGATCCGCCCTTTGATTCTGAATTTTTCTATGCCACGCACATGCTCAGTCAAGCTGAGCGTGAGGGCGCAAAAGTTTTCAACAAGCCCGAAGCTTTGCGCAATCACCCCGAAAAACTGGCCATCATGGAATTCCCTCAATTCATTGGGCCCACTTTGGTCACGCGTTCTGCTGACGCCATCAGAGCTTTTCATGCCGAGCACAAAGACATCATCTTGAAGCCCCTCGATGGCATGGGCGGGATGGGTATTTTTCGTGTGGGTGCCGATGGCATGAACTTAGGGTCCATCATTGAAACCTTGAACCTGGAAGGCGCACAGTCGGTCATGGTGCAAAAGTTTTTGCCCGCCATAGCGCAAGGCGACAAACGCGTCCTCATCATTGGCGGCAAGCCCGTGCCCTTCTGCTTGGCCCGCATTCCGCAAGGCGGCGAAGTTCGCGGCAATTTGGCTGCAGGCGGCAAAGGCGTGGCACAAGCATTGAATGACAACGATCGGGCCATTGCAGAAAGCGTGGGCGCCGTTTTGGCACCGCGTGGTTTGCTGCTCATTGGCTTGGATGTGATTGGCACCAACGTCACTGAAATCAACGTCACCAGCCCAACGTGCTTCCAAGAAATATTTGATCAAACGGGTTGTGATGTGGCGGCCATCTTCATCGATGCGCTTGAAGCGGCCGTTCTAGTCAATTAACACAGCCTGTTGGCTTAAAGCACTACCCCGTCACGGAAAACCATCACCTCGCCTGGCACGAAAGCTGTCCAAGGCTCGTCCAATGTCAATGGCGCTGTGACCACAACGGCCACGCGGTCTGACGGATTGGTTTGCTCAGCAAAATTCACCTGAACATCTTCGTCTTTCAAGGTGGCTGTTTTGAAGGGGTATTTGCGCAGCACATAGTGCAAGTCGGTCGTGGCATGGGCCCACAAAGCCTGTCCGTTTGACAGCAAAAAGTTGAACGTGCCATGCTTCGAAATTTGTGGCACCAACTCACGCAAAGTGAGTGTCAACTCTTCCACACTGGGCACCGATGCATGCGATTTTGACAACTCTTGCATGATCCAACAAAACGCACGTTCACTGTCAGTTTGTCCCACTGGCTGAAAGTGCCCATGCAAGCGCGGATGAAAGTTTTCTAAATTGCCGTTATGGGCGAAGACCCAATAACGGCCCCACAATTCGCGCACAAAGGGGTGGCAGTTTTCTAGCGCGACCGCGCCTTGTGTGGCTTTGCGAATGTGTGCAATGACATTTTGACTTTTGATCGGGTAGCGCCTGATCAGTTCGGCCACCGGTGATTTGCT
>JBIKJX010000398.1:0-7745 GCA_044360785.1 Limnohabitans sp. | reverse complement strand
AACATTGGTGCCCGAGGCAACCGTACGAACCGCTACGACGCATCTGCAAGACCCGCACCACATTGAGGCGAGGCCATCCTTGATCGCACAACTGCGTGGTGCTGACTTCGCGATTTGCACCGGGGCCGAATTGGAGGCGGGTTGGCTGCCCATGCTTCAGGACAGGGCCGGTAATCCGAAGGTCCAGAACGGGCGGCCCGGTATGTTTTATGCGGCTCAGCATGTGGACTTGATAGACCCCTTCAAGGGGACCGTCACCCCGTTTTCGGGGGATGTCCACGCGCAAGGGAACCCTCATTTCCACACCGATCCACGCAGGGTCATGTTGGTCGCCAAGGCGCTGGCAGGCCGGCTTGGCCAATTGTTCCCGGACAAGAAGACTCAGGTCGACCAGAACCTGGTCAAGTTTGAAGATGAACTTAGCCGCAGGATCGTGGTGTGGGAAAAGCAGGCTGCGCCACTCAAAGGGCGCACGGTCATTACGCAGCACGCATCGTTTGGATACGTGTGGGCCTGGCTGGGAATCAAGCCCATTGCAGATCTGGAGCCCAGGCCAGGCGTGCCGCCAACAGCCTCTCATCTGGAGAGGGTCATTGCGCTGAGCAAAACTCAACAGCCAGTGGCCATCGTCATCGCGCAGCACCACGATCCCAAGCCGGGACGCTGGTTGGCCAAAAGCATGGACATGGAACGCAAGTTGCTGATCCTTCCTGCGACCGTTTCGGACGAGCAACCCGACAGCATCATCAGGTGGTTTGACCAGCTAGTTGCGCAACTCAGCAGTTTGGCGAAATAGATCCTCATGAGTACTTGGGTGCTCTTTCCGGCCCTCGCCCTGATCGCAGGCATCGTGGCGCTCACGTCGCTTGGTAGCCAGGTGCTAAGACGCGGAGTTGTCTTTATCGACCTAGCGGTCGCTCAGGCAGCAGCTGCAGCTGTGATCTGGGTCCACTTCGTTTTGGACGTGGAGTCAGTGATCCTTGATCAACTGGCTGCCACTGCTGGAGCTGTGGGAGTGAGCCTTGCAATTGCCTGGATTGCAAGAAACTGGAGCAAGCAGCGAGAGGCACTCATCGGCCTGATCTATGTAGCTGGCGCCTGCATGGCGTTGTTAGGGGCAAGCAAGCACCCCCACGGCCGAGAGAAGCTTTTTCAGTTGTTGGCCGCAGATGTTCTATGGGTTGATGGCGCCAGTGTTAGCGTCATGGTGGCGAGTGCGCTTTGCGTGCTCGTGCTGGGGAGCAAACCTTGGCTCGGTCGTGATGGCGCTTTTTATGCCGCATTTGCAGTGGTAGCCAGCGTTGCCGTGCCCGCGCTGGGATTGTTTCTCGTATTTGCCAGCCTCATTGCGCCCGCGCTTTGGATAGAGAAGGGCGTCAGGCCATGGGTTGCCATGGCGATGGCATCCGTCGTTTGTCTCCTGGCATTGTTGGTTTCATGGATGTTGGACACACCCAGTGGGCCAACTGTGGTGTTGATGTTGGCTGCTTTTGGCGTGGGTGCGCTGTTCTATCGGAAGAACGAGGGGCACGATCCCGTGGGCCGGGCGTTGTCAGAGTTCGAATCCCCATCCCCACCAAAAAACGATGCTTTTTGACTTGAGCAAGTTGTTTATACAATTCCTTTTGGGCCGCCAAAGCACCATAATTTATGGTGCTTTGGCGGCCCGTGGTCGTGCCGTTCACAAACCGCTTGTTCCCGGCCAGCACCTTCGACCTGCGCACATTGCTCAAAGTACATGCCAAGGGCTTTGACACCAGGCTGCGCAACGGCGACCAGCTCGTGCGACGCGACCAGGCCTTTCGCCTCACCGCCCAACTGATGTTGTTTCAGCACAGCTGCCACTGGTTCTGTCGCTCCCGAACGGTGGCGTCGGCGCGCCTGATGGCGCGGCACAAGACCGCGTACGACCAGGTGCTGGCGGCGGTATCGCCAGAAACCCGGCGGGACTACCTGGATCTGGTGCAAGCCTGATGCGCTGCCCGCAGGCCCGCAGTGTCCGTCGAATGGGGGTCACTCCAAGTCGACGTCCAGCCCGCGCGACACATCGGCAGCCGGCCAACCATTCGCGTCAAGCACCCATGCCAGTTCCAGGAAGACAGTCCCGGGAGGCCTGAAGACCGGGTCCGTTGCCAGGCCGGGCCTCCACCGGCTTTCGCGCCCCTGTGTTCGCGGCCAGCCTTGGGGGTGACCAATCGCCACTCGCTGGAGAGTGTGACGGTTTCGATGCACGGTGCCTGCAGCGCAGGGTCACGGGCCATCTGCTGGATGGCGTTGGACTCGAAGCCGAGGAGGGCCGCCGCGATGTGCCTACCAGCCGCTCTGCAGACCGTTGTCGGCGAGGCTGTCCACGACCGCATCATGCCGCGAAGCAGTCAGATCCAATTTCAGCATCACCCAATGCCAAACTTGGATTGGACAGTAACCCATCCCCTTCCTAGCATGGAGTCTGATGCGCTGTCCTTGCCCTTGGTACCGCCGCGTGACCCGACAACAAAGTGAAGACTGATCGCATGCAACAAGAGCATTACGACCTCCTCATCCGCCACGCCAGCATCGTGGACGGCACCAACACGCCGCGTTATGCGGGCGACATCGGCATCCGCGGCGACCGCATCGTGCGCATCGGCGCGCTCACCGGCGCCAGTGGTGGCCTCGAGATCGACCTGGCGGGCCGTATCGCCGCCCCCGGCTTCATCGACGCCCACACCCACGACGACCGCGCGATGCTGTCGGACCCCGACATGGCGCCCAAGGTGAGCCAGGGCGTGACCACCGTCATCGGCGGCAATTGCGGCGTGTCGCTGGCGCCGATGCCGCGGCCGATCCCCGACCCGGTCACGCCCCCGCTCAACCTGCTGGACGACGCCGGCGGCTGGTTCCGGTTCAAGACCTTCAAGTCGTACCTCGATGCGCTGCGCGAGACGCCGGCCGCCACCAACTGCGCCATGCTGGTCGGCCACACGACGCTGCGCGTGGCGACCATGGACGACCTCGGCAAGCCGGCGACGCCGCTGCAGATCGCCCGGATGCGCGAACTGGTCGTGGAAGCGCTGGAGGCGGGCGCCATCGGCGTGTCCACGGGCCTGTCCTACGAGCCGGCCATCGCCGCGCCGACCGAGGAAGTGATCGAGGTCTGCCATCCCCTGATGGAGCATGGCGG
The DNA here is from genome assembly GCA_044360785.1 of Limnohabitans sp. Taxonomy (GTDB): domain Bacteria; phylum Pseudomonadota; class Gammaproteobacteria; order Burkholderiales; family Burkholderiaceae_C; genus Limnohabitans_A. The sequence goes on along the minus strand of JBIKJX010000398.1, from coordinate 4,582 downwards.
CATCTATTGCACGCACATGCGCAACGAAGGCGACCAGATGATGGACGCGCTGGAAGAGACCTTCCATATCGGGCGCGAGGTGGGCGTGCCGGTGGTGATCTCGCACCACAAGGTGGTCGGCGAGCACAACCACGGCCGTTCGCAGGAGACGCTGGCGTTCATCCAGAAGAGCATGGGCCAGCAGCCGGTGTGCCTGGATTGTTATCCGTACACGGCGGGCTCGACGATCCTGTCGTTCGACCGTGCGCGGAGCTCGGCCCGCACCATCGTCAGCTGGTCGAGGACGCTGCCGCAGTATGCCGGCCAGGATCTCGCCGACATCGCGAAGCGGATGGGCGTGAGCGAGGAAGAGGCGGTCGGCCGCCTGCAGCCTGCCGGTGCGGTCTACTTCCGCATGGACGAGAAGGACGTGCAGCGCATCCTCAAGTTCGACGAGACCATGATCGGCTCGGACGGCCTGCCGCACGACGATTTGCCGCACCCGCGCCTGTGGGGCACCTTCCCGCGGGTGCTGGGGTATTACGGCCGGCTGTTGGGGCTGTTCCCGCTGGAGACGGCCGTCTACAAGATGACCGGCCTCACGGCAAGGAACTTCGGCCTGCAGGACCGCGGCGTGATCCGCGAAGGCGCCTTTGCCGACCTGACGCTGTTCGATGCGGAGCGGGTGGACGAGGCCGCCAGTTACGAGAACCCGATCGCGCCGTCGCGCGGCATCGAGGCCGTCATTGTGAACGGCGTCGTCGTGTGGAGCCAGGGCCGCTCGACCGGTGCCCACCCCGGCCGTGTCCTCACGCGCGCCAAGGCATGACCACGCACCAGCGCCCCACGACCATCGCGATCACCTGGGAAGCGTGATCCACATCGTCAAGGGCCGCGCACGGATGCGTTGGGGCTAACAGGTCACCTGGAATTCACCGCCGAGGCGCGACTCGGCGACTTCATCTACGTGCAGCCATACCTGCCGCAGCTGCGGTCGGATTAGCCGTCGAGGCTGTCCACGATCTTGTCATGCCGCAGAACCGCTAGATCCAATTTCGGTATCACCGAATGCCAAACTTAGATTGGACGGGAATCGATCCCCTTCCTAGTATGGAGTCTGACACGCTGACCTTGCCCCTGGTATCGCCGCGTGACCTGCAACATCCATAAACGGAGGCCCACTTTGTCACAACGCGCCAACGGCAGTTTCCTCTGTGCCGCAACTGTCGGTTTGGCGTCGCCAAACAGTCGCTCTTGAAAATGCAGACGAGGCTCCGTTGGATTCTGCGCTGCTGGTTTCTCCTATATGCCCAGAAGGCGGAAACATATTGCCGTACGAATATGAAAACCACGGGGTATTGATAGGCGTGGTTTCCAGCGGTTGATAGGGGTACCTTGAACAGAGGCAGCAGCAGCCAAGCAGGCGAAAGAACAGGTGTTTATCGAGAATGAAGACAGGAGAAACGAAGTGAATCTGGAGAATCTATCAACGCCGTGCGTTCTGATCGATCTGGGAATTGTCGAGCAGAACATAGAGCGAATGGCGCAAATTGCGAAAAAGGCCGGGGTTGACCTTCGTCCTCACACGAAGACTCACAAAATACCATACCTTGCAAGCCGACAAATAGAGAAAGGTGCTGCCGGGATAACGGTTGCCAAAGTCTCAGAAGCGGAAGTCATGGCCGCACATGGGATCAAGGACATTTTCGTGGCCTATCCGGTCATCGGGCAGCAGAAGATCAAGCGAATCACCGAACTCAACACCAGAATAAGGCTGATCATTGGCGTGGACAGTCTGGAAGGCGCAATGGCCTTGGCCCAGGCTGCCGTAGTGGCAAAACAAACCATAGAGGTGCGTCTGGAGGTCGATACAGGGTTCAAGAGAACAGGCGTTCAATATGACAAGGCTCTCGGTCTGGCCAAGGAGATAAGTGGAATGGCGGGACTCAACCTGACGGGAATATACACATTCCACCACCTGATCTACCAGGGAGAAAGAACCCATGACCGGGCAAAGGCCGGGTTGGAGGAAGGAACGCTGATGGTCACCTTGGCGGAGGAAATGAACAGGGCAGGCCTGAAGATAAAGGACATCAGCGTGGGCTCGACCCCGACTGCGGAATATGTCGCGAACGTTCCGGGAATCACCGAGATTCGGCCGGGTACCTATATCTTCAACGACATGATACAGGTGCACAACAAATCCTGCACCTTGGCTGACTGCGCAGCAAAGGTACTTACGACTGTCGTAAGTGCGCCCTCGAACAAGCTTGCGGTTATCGATGGGGGCAACAAGACCTTCTCGACAGATTGTCAACCCAATAACCCCCCATATTTCATGAAGGGGTACGGTCTGATCGAGGGGATCGAGGATTATGCGCTCACACGGCTCACCGAAGAGCACGGAATGTTATCAGCCATCAACGACGATGCCGTTCGACTGGAGCCCGGCAGGCTTTTGACGGTGATTCCAAATCACGTCTGTACCACCATCAATCTGCATAACAAGGTCTACTTTGTTTCAGGGGAGACCGTGGAGGAGGCAGTGGTTGAAGGGCGGGGAATGGTTTATTGAATCCCTGAAGGAAACTGCCGCCGGTATGGCCCTTGAAGGGAGGTTTTATCGTCGCAACCGGTCAAATAGCCTAGATTCATTGGGAATTATTAACTTGGAGGTGTTTATCATGAATTCGAAAAGCGTTAATCGTCGGTTGGCTTTGGCATTTGCGATGGTGCTTTTGCCTTCCCTGTCTATATTGGCCAACGCCAATGAAAAGTTTCCTGAAAGGCCCATCACAATAGTAGTTCCGGCAGCGCCCGGAGGGGGCACGGACGCATCAGCAAGAATAATTGCAAAGTATTTGACCGAACAATTGGGCCAGAGCGTTGCGGTACTCAACAGGCCCGGCGCTGCGGGCATAGTTGCTTTGAACCACGTAAAGGGTGTCCCTGCCGATGGATACGTTGCACACTACTCCACAGGATTCATTCTGGCGAACCACCTGATCGGGCTTTCCAAAGAAAGCTGGGAAGAGATTCTCAGGCCAGTGGCAATCACAGGGGACCTTACCAATAGCGTGATAGTCGCACGCAAGGAAGTCCCTATCAATACGTTCAAGGAGTTGAAAGAGCGCAAGGATGTATCCCTCGTTTTTGCCGTTGAAGCAGGGACGGTCGCAGAAGGGTTGGCCGTTGCAATCAACAATGAAACTGGTGGGAGGATGAACATAGTTCCCTTTGGAAGCGCCTCAGCCAGGATGATGGGGGTATTGGGTGGACATGCAGATCTTGCAATGGTGACAGTTTCAATCGCAAAAGATCATCTTGAATCAGGAAAGCTCAAAGTCATTGCCGGCGTGGCAGACAAACGGCCAAGTCAAAGGCCGGACGTCTCAACCTTGAAAGAACAGGGAATCAACATAGCAATGAACTCGTCCCATTGGCTTGCATTTCCGAAAAATACTCCGGATGCGGTAGTGGCGAAATTCTCAACGGCACTTGCTCAGGTCATGAAGGACCCGAGAGTCGCCAAGGATTATGAAATACTGGGGGAGACGCCTGTCTTCAGGAGCGGCAGAGAAGCTTATTCCGAGTTGAAAGCCACCGAAAAAGTGACCTACGAGATAAACAAGCTGATAGTCAAGAAGTGATCGGGGCAGAAGCAGGATAACCAGGCTGATTCGCCAGAAAAGATGGACAGCAGCGAGAGCTGGCGACACCTGTCCGGTGTTGCCAGCCTGACTGCTGCCCTGCATGGTCTGGCCATTCTCCAACGTGTATTGCGGCCTCGGACTGGCAATGGCCGACGGTCTGCCGTGGCAGATGAACCGGTTGCGCCGACGTGCGCTGGGGTGGCAAGCTGAAGTCTTCGGCGCCGCCTGTGCCGCGGCCGCTGCACGGACAACATGCGGTCGATGTGCTCCGGGAACTGGCATGTCGGCGGAGGGCATCGAAAAGCCCCGGCCATCCAACATCATCGCGTGACCAACGCATTTCCTGAAGACTGAAATCATGCCGAAGAACAACAAGGTCATCATCACCTGCGCCGTGACCGGCGCGATTCACACGCCGTCGATGTCGCCGCATCTTCCGGTGACAGCAAAGCAGATCGAGGACGCCGCGGTGGGCGCGATCGAAGCAGGGTGTGCGATTGTTCATCTGCATGCGCGCGATCCCAAGGACGGCCGCCCATCGCAGGCGGTGGCGTTGTTCAAGGACTTCCTGGGCAACATCAAGCAGCGCTGCAACGGCGTCATCAACCTCACGACCGGGGGCTCTCCCGCCATGACAGTCGAAGAGCGGCTGCAGCCGGCGCTGCAACTCAAGCCCGAGGTCGCTTCTCTGAACATGGGATCCATGAACTTCGGCCTGTACCCGATGCTCGGCAAGTACAAGGCGTTCCAGCACGAGTGGGAGCCGACTTACCTTGAAGCGACACGGGACATGGTGTTTCGCAACACGTTCAGGGATATCGAGTACATCCTGCGATCCTGTGCCGACAACGGCACGCGCTTCGAGTTCGAGTGTTACGACACCTCCCACCTCTACAACCTGGCGCATTTCATCGATCGGGGCCTGGTCCAGACGCCGCCCTTTGTTCAGA
>JBIKJX010000075.1:0-8005 GCA_044360785.1 Limnohabitans sp. | reverse complement strand
GTCAAGCAACACGGCCTTGATGCCTAAATTGGCCAGTGCGCAAGCCAGGGTGAGCCCCGTGATGCCCCCTCCCACAATCACGATGGCATGGCGCAAAGTTTTGTTTTGCAACAGTTCTGGCGGTTTGACAAAGGGGTACTCAGGCAAGGCGTAACCGGTGCCTTGCGTAAATTCATAACCGTTGGTGAATTGAACATCTTTGAAGGCGGATGAGTTCATGGTTTTCCTAGGGCAGAGGTGCTGCAAATGGTGCGCTTGAAATAACTCAAAGGTGATGATTTCAGTTTAACGCTGGGCAACGCGAACATTGCCAAAAATAGACTGCGCTTCTTTGGGCAGGCATCGCCAGTATTGTTCACTGGCTTGAACCACACCGCCCAGTTCTGCAGCCGCTTGCCAAGCCCATCGGGGGTTGAACAGAAAAGCTCTGGCAAACGCAATCAGGTCTGCATCGCCACGCTGCAAAATGGCTTCAGCTTGTTGTGCTTGTGTAATCAAGCCAACAGCCATCGTGGGTAAACCAGATTGGACTTTGACATGTTTGGCAAAAGGCACTTGGTATTCAGGACCAATGGCAATTTTTTGTTGCGGTGAAATACCACCGGAAGAGATGTGCACAAAATTGGCGCCAGCTTGCTTCAGTCGAACTGAGAGGGCTGTCGCTTCTTCCAGATGCCAACCGCCTTCCAGCCAATCGGTGGCCGAAAGGCGGATGCCTAAGACGCCTTGAAATTTAGCGCGAACTGCTTCAAAAGTCTCCACCACAAAGCGAATCCGATTTTCAAAGTCCCCGCCGTAGGCGTCTGTCCTTTGGTTAGAAATGGGCGACAAGAATTGGTGCAACAAATAACCATGCGCCCCATGGAGCTCGACCACTTCAATCCCCATGGCGGCTGCACGCTCCGCTGCTTTGACAAATGCTTGCTTGATGTCTTCAAGTCCGGCCTTGTCCAATTCAGTGGGCGAGGTTTCGGTTACTGAATGGGGTACGGCACTGGGCGCCAAGGGCTGCCAACCCTCATGGGCTGGGTCTAGCAGTTGTCCACCGTTCCAAGGGGCGGCACTCGATGCCTTACGCCCTGCATGGCCCAATTGGATGGCAACAGGGACTTTGGGGGCTAGTTTTCGGGCGCGACCTAAATGGTCTTCCAAAGCTGCAGCGGTGGCATCGTCCCACAAACCCAAACAGCCTGGCGTGATGCGACCCTCTCGAGTGACTGCTGTTGCCTCGAGAATGATCAAGCCAGCGCCACTGTTCAAGAGCGAAGTCCAATGCGCCAAGTGCCAATCAGTGGCCAAACCCTCTTGGGCTGAATACTGGCACATGGGGGCAATGACAATCCGGTTGGCCAATTTCAAGGGGCCGCTGGGTGAGGGAAGCGAGAATTCAGAAAAAAGCAGGCTCATGTGGTTTTAATTGAAAGGGGGCCCTAAATCGGCCGAGGCATTGAACAAAAATTCTAGGTCAATTCTTTCCATGCAAAGGGCTTTCCAGTACAAGATAATTGCCACCTTAAAGGACGCTTCGCATGTTGATTCTATTGTCGCCCGCTAAATCGCTGGATTATGAAACGCCAGTCGAAGGTATTTCGCATACGCAACCGCAGTTTGTCAGCCAATCTGCCCAATTGATTGAGGTGCTGAAAACGCAATCGCCTGCACAAATTGCCTCGCTCATGGACTTGAGTGACAATTTGGCTGCCTTGAATGTGGCCCGTTACGAAGCTTGGCGTTCGAAGTTCACGGCCAAGAACTCAAAACAAGCCATATTGGCCTTCAACGGCGATGTGTACGATGGTTTGGATGCCAAAACATTGAAAGGCAAAGACCTCGAATGGGCCCAAGAACATGTTTGCATTTTGAGCGGTTTGTATGGTGTTTTAAGACCCCTCGATTGGATGCAAGCCTATCGTTTGGAAATGGGTACGGCATTGGCCAATCCGCGCGGTAAAAATCTCTACCAATTTTGGGGCAGCAGCATTGCGGCCTATGTCAATGACAGGCTGAGCAAAGACAAAGCACCCGTCGTCATCAATTTGGCATCCCAAGAGTATTTCAAAGCCGTCGACACCAAAGTGCTCAAGGCGCGCATCATTGAATGTGTCTTTGAAGACTACAAGGGCGGCAAATACAAAGTGATCAGTTTCTTTGCCAAGCGTGCGCGCGGCTTGTTGGCTCGCTATGCCATTCAAAAGCAAATCAAAAATCCAGAAAAACTCAAAGACTTTAATTCAGACGGCTATGGCTTTGTGGCTGATTCGTCTAGCGAAAATCGATGGGTGTTTCGGCGTCGAGAAAAAGGTGTTCTATGAACCAGCCTGAACAATCGCAACTGGGCAAGAGCAGCGCTTATGTTGACCAATACGACGCCTCTTTGTTGTTTCCCATTCCTCGCGCAGTGAAACGCGAGGAGCTGGGAATTCAAGGTGCCCCTGTCTTTTTTGGCGCAGACTTGTGGACTGCGTTTGAAGTCTCTTGGCTCAACTTAAAAGGCAAGCCGATAGTGGCCATCGCGCATGTGATGGTCCCTGCCGAAAGCACGCACATCATTGAAAGTAAGTCATTTAAGTTGTACTTGAACAGCTTGAACGCCACCCACTTTGTAGACGTCCAAGCGGTTCGCGATTGCATGCGTGAAGACATCGATCAGGCTTTGTGGCATGGCGGCCAAATCAAGTCGCGCTGTGGTGTCAAAATCATTTTGGCAGAAGACTTTGACAAGGAGCCTGTGCACGAACTCGATGGCCTTAACTTAGACCGCATGGACATTGAATGCACAAAATACCAACCGGCACCAGAGTTGCTCTCAGCGGCGCACGATGAAGCGCCAGTGTCCGAAACATTGGTCAGCCATCTGCTGAAAAGCAATTGCTTGGTAACAGGCCAACCTGATTGGGGAAGTGTCCAAATCACTTATTCCGGTGCCCAAATTGACCAAGCGGGTTTGTTGCAATACATCGTGAGTTTTCGCAATCACAATGAGTTTCACGAGCAATGCGTAGAGCGTCTCTTTATGGACATTTGGACACGCTGCAAACCGCTCAAATTAAGCGTCTATGCCCGCTACACACGCCGCGGTGGTCTGGACATCAATCCTTGGCGTACCAGCCACCCTCAAACACCGCCGCGCAATGTTCGGACAGCAAGACAGTGAGTCTGAATCGCAAGCCTTCCACTGCGCTACAAAGCCAGCATTAACCTAAACTTTTGAAACTTTTAAGGGGGGCCAGTGGCGGAAAGTTGGCCAAGCGCTTCTCTTTGCTTGCTTCCAAAGCTTCTCGAATATGGGGGTTGCTCCAAATGGCGCCTTGCAGCCAACCCATTTGGCGCAAGCTGTCTTCCACACTGTGATCGCGCGCATAGTTGAGGGCTTGTTTGGTGCCCCAAATGGCCACAGGCGGCTTGTTGGCCATTTCTTTGGCGCATGCCAATGCACCAGCCACCATGGCATCTTGGGTTTCAAAAACTTGGGTCACCAGGCCATGGTTCAATGCGTTGGCCGCGGAAAGTCTTCGACCTGTATAAGCCAGTTCCTTGACCAAGCCCATGGGCAGTAATTTAGGTAACCGTTGCAAGGTGCCCACGTCGGCCACCATGCCAATGTTGATTTCTTGTACGCAGAAAAATGCATCTTGCGTGGCATAACGAATGCAACAGGCGGTGACCATGTCCACTGCGCCGCCAATACAGCCACCGTGGATGGCGGCAATGACTGGCATGCGCAAAGTTTCCAACAATGTGAAGGTTGATTGCATGTCGGTCAGAGAGTCGTAAATGGCAGCGCGTCCTTCAGGACTGTTGGCATCCATCGAAATGGCGCCAGAAAAAGTTTCAAGTGCCATGCCAGCAGAAAAGTGTTTGCCGGTGCTTGAAATCACCAAGGCCCTAGCAAGTCCCTCGTCATTCAATTGGCGCAATACAGTGTCCAATTCACGCCAAAAAGTGGGATGCATGGTGTTGAGCGATTCGGGCTTGTTCAGCACCAAATGCGCAACATGGTCATTCATCGTCAGTGAAAAGCAATTGAGTTTGTCCATGGGAATTGGCCTCTTGAAGAACTGGGGGTGTTGCGTTGTGTGAACTGTAGCTTGCGCTGTGATCGGGTGCTGTCCCGTGCTTGACCAAGGAACCTACACGCACACCCAGCAACCTGAGCTTGCGGGTCAGGTCGACTCGTTTTAAACAGAGGCCAGCAAACTTTCTGATTTCATCTGGATCTTGCGTATAAAAGGTCAGGGTTTGATCTCGCGTCACACTCTTGAAATTGTCGTAGCGCAGTTTGATCCCAATGGTTTTGCCGTCATAGCCCTTGCGCTTTAAATCAGCGGCCAATTGCTGACAAAGTCGGGTAAAGACTTTGCCCAATGCTTCTTTGTCGCGAACCGCATGCAAATCTGTTTCGAAGGTGGTTTCCCGGCTGATGCTGACAGGTTCGCTTTCAGTGCTGATAGGCCGATCATCTCGGCCCCATGCTGCTTCAAGAAGCCATGCGCCATACACTTTGCCAAAATGCATTTGCAGCCATGGCAATTCACAAGCAGCCAATTGACCGATGGTTTCAATGCCGTGCTGCTTGAGTTTTTTATCCGCCTTGGGACCGACGCCATTGATCTTGCGGCAACTCAAAGGCCAGATGGCCTTTTGCAGGTCATCTTCATGCACGATGGAGATGCCGTTGGGTTTGTTGAACTCGCTGGCCATCTTGGCAATCAATTTGTTGGGCGCAACGCCTACCGAGCAAGTCAGACCCGTGGCCTCAAAAATACATTTTTGAATGAGTCTCGCCAAAACCCGACCGCCTTCGCGCTGGCCGCCAGGGACATCAGTGAAATCGATGTAAACCTCGTCTACACCACGGTCTTCCATCAGGGGCGCAATGTCGGTGATGATGCCTTTGAAGACTTTTGAGTAGTGTCGATATTGATCAAAGTCCACAGGCAGCAAAATAGCTTGGGGACACAACTTGGCCGCTTTCATCAGCCCCATGGCCGAGCCAATGCCAAATTGTCTGGCGGCATAGGTGGCAGTCGTGATCACGCCTCGGCCTGTATAGCCTTCAATGCGAGGAAAAAAGTCGATGGGGATTTCGGACAAATTGTCGGCTGACCATTCGTAATCTGGATGCGCTTCACGAAGACGGCCCAACAAGTCGTCTTCTTTGCGCCGACCTCCGCCAATGACCACAGGCAGGCCTTTGAGTTGGGGATAGCGCAACAACTCGACGGACGCATAAAAAGCGTCCATGTCGAGGTGAGCAATTCTTCGTTTGAGTGCTGTGGGCTGGGTCACAAACTCAAATTGAAAGTAGGCGTTTTACTGGGGAAATGTGCCAGGCAACAAGATACTTTTGTCGACCGTGTCCATTTGAGTGCGGCCACAAAACGCCATGGTCAAATCAAGTTCGTTGTGAATGATTTGCAGCGCCTTCTCCACCCCGGGCTGGCCCATGGCACCCAAGCCATATAAGAACGCACGACCGATGTAGGTGCCCTGAGCGCCCAAGGCGCGGGCTTTCAGCACATCTTGACCGCTGCGAATGCCGCCGTCCATGTGCACTTCAATGTGTTTGCCCACAGCATCCACAATGGCGGGCAATGCTTCAATGCTGCTTTGAGCACCATCGAGTTGGCGACCGCCATGGTTGCTGACGATCATGGCGTCGGCCCCACTCTCAACCGCCAAGCGGGCGTCTTCCACATCTTGAATGCCCTTCAAGATGATTTTGCCGCCCCAACGTTTTTTGATCCATTCCACATCACCCCAATTGAGTCGGGGATCGAACTGTTGTGCAGTCCAAGCAGACAGGGAACCCATGTTTTCCACGCCCTTGACGTGACCCACGATGTTGCCGAACTCACGACGCGAGGTGCCCAACATGCCCAGCGCCCAACGAGGCTTGGTGGCGATGTTCAAAATATTGGGAAGAGTGAGTTTGGGCGGTGCCGATAAACCATTTTTCAAATCTTTGTGGCGTTGCCCCAAAATTTGCAAATCTAAGGTGATGACGAGGGCAGAGCAGTTGGCTGCACGTGCGCGCTCAATGAGTCGCTCAATGAAGTCGCGGTCACGCATGACGTACAACTGAAACCAGAAGGGGTGGCCATCGGTGCCCTTGGACACATCTTCAATGGAGCAAATGCTCATGGTGGACAAAGTGAATGGGACACCAAATTTTTTAGCCGCCCTAGCTGCCAGAATTTCACCATCGGCATGCTGCATGCCTGTCAGACCGGTCGGCGCAATGGCCACCGGCATGGCCACTTTTTGACCAATCATGGTGGTGGCCGTGCTGCGACCTTCCATGTTCACCGCCACACGTTGGCGCAGCTTAATTTTTTGAAAATCACTTTCATTGGCGCGGTAAGTGCTTTCTGTCCAAGAGCCGCTGTCTGCGTAGTCGTAGAACATGCGGGGGACGCGTTTTTTTGCCAACAAACGCAACTCTTCAATGGTGGTGATCACGGACATCTTTGATTTCCAATTCTTGTAGGTCTACCGAGCGGGTTGAAGTTTCAAATGATCAGCTGCAACTCACACTGCCGCAACCCGACATGGTGACGTTTTTGATCACTGAAGGATCAGCGAGGGTTTCTGTTTCGCTGTCAAAGTTGACTGATTTCAAATGCTGCGCCAAGCCTGCGTCCATGGATGCAGCATGCTGAGGAAACCACTCAACCAGGGCCTCTGCCAAGCGTGAAATGATCTCAGGATCGCCCTGCACATAATGTGTTTCGACGGCGCGCATGGTTTCCAAAATGGTGGCGTGTTGACCTGCATGGCAATTGTCTTCGCTAAAGCCTGTGGCCACCATCCAGCGATCTTCTTGTGCAAAATGTTCAACCGTGTGATTGAGAAACTCACGGTACAAGTTGAGTTGCTCCGTTGGGGGTGTTTTGAGCAAGGCATTTAGCATCGTCACAAACTCTTCGTGCGTACTGTCCATGCGTTCATCGCCTGTGTGTAAATTGGCAGACCAATTCAGTCCTGTGGCAAATGGCGACACAGTTCTTTGATCGATTTGAGTCGATTCCATTTCGAAATCCTTTTAAAAATTCAGGCGCGCATGGTGCCGCGCAATTTGTTGGCGAATTTGACTTGGCGCCGTGCCGCCCAATGTGTTGCGTGCATTCAAGGAGCCTACCAAACTCAGGCACTCGAACACATCCGCTTGGATGGCAGGGTTGAATTGCTGCAATGTGGCCAAGGGCAACTCGCTCAAGTCAAGGTTTTGGGTTTGCGCTGTTTTGACAGCGTGCGCCACCACTTCGTGCGCATCACGGAACGGCAACCCCTTTTTGACCAAGTAGTCCGCCAAGTCGGTGGCCGTGGCATACCCTTTTTTGGTGGCTGCCGCCATGGCCTCGGCATTGACCGTCACGCCGCCTTCTTTTTTGCCAGTTTGCGGGTTGATTTGACCACCGATCATTTCGCTGAAGATGCGCAAGGTGTCTTTCAAGGTGTCGACAGTGTCAAACAAAGGCTCTTTGTCTTCTTGGTTGTCTTTGTTGTAGGCCAAGGGCTGGCCTTTCATCAAAGTGATCAGGCCCATGAGGTGGCCCACCACACGGCCAGTTTTGCCGCGCGCCAATTCGGGCACATCGGGATTTTTCTTTTGCGGCATGATGGAGCTGCCGGTGGTGAAGCGGTCGGCAATTTTCACGAAGCCAAAGTTTTGGCTCATCCACAAAATGAGTTCTTCGCTTAAGCGGCTGATGTGCACCATGCACAGCGAAGCAGCCGCGGTAAATTCAATGGCAAAGTCGCGGTCGCTCACACCGTCTAAACTGTTTTGACAGACGCAGGCATTGCCATTCTCATCCACCATGCCAAGACGCTTGGCGACGCGTTCTCGGTCCAATGGATAAGTGGTGCCAGCCAATGCAGCAGAACCCAAAGGCAGGCAGTTGGTCCGGCGACGCACATCGGCCATGCGTTCTGCATCGCGTGCAAACATCTCGACGTAAGCTAGCAAGTGATGCGCAAAGCTCACAGGTTGGGCCACTTG
>JBIKJX010000074.1:0-8024 GCA_044360785.1 Limnohabitans sp. | reverse complement strand
GCAATTTCCATGGTGAGCAAAGCATCTTTGGCGCGGGTGCGCAATTCATTGACGGTGTCTTCATCGAAGCTTTCAATTTCCAGCATTTCTTGGATTGGCACATAGGCCACTTCTTCCAAACTGGTACAACCTTCTTCAATCAGAATGTCCGCAATTTCTTGGTCGACATCGAGCTTTTCCATGAACAAAGCACGAATGCCTGTGGTTTCTTCGGCTTGTTTTTGGGCAGATTCGGCAGCGTCCATGATGTTGATTTTCCAACCGGTCAGGTCGGAAGCCAAACGAACGTTTTGACCACCACGGCCAATGGCGATGGCCAAGTTTTCTTCGTCAACCACCACGTCCATGGCATGCTTTTCTTCGTCAACCACAATGGATTGAACGTTGGCAGGTGCCAAGGCACCGATGACAAACTGAGCAGGATCTTCGCTCCACAAAACAATGTCGACGCGCTCACCAGCCAGTTCATTGGTCACACCATTGACACGGGTGCCGCGAACACCAACACAGGTGCCGATCGGATCAACACGTTTGTCGTGGGACAGCACAGCAATTTTGGCGCGTGAGCCAGGATCACGGGCGCAAGATTTAATTTCCAACAAGCCTTGCTCAATTTCGGGCACTTCTTGACGGAACAATTCGATCATGAATTCGGGCGCGGAGCGCGACAAGATGATGGGTGCACCACGCAATGTGAGGTCGACTTCCATGATCATGGCGCGAACGCGATCGCCGTTGCGTAAGTTTTCTTTGGGAATCATTTCGCTGCGACGCAGACGACCTTCAACGCGGCCGGACTCAACAATGATGTCGCCTTTGTCCATGCGCTTGACTGTGCCCACCAAGATTTTCTCGCCACGGGCCATGAATTCGTTGAGCAACATTTCGCGCTCAGCATCACGGATTTTTTGCAAGATCACTTGCTTGGCGGCCATCGCGCCAATGCGGCCAATGGGCAATGACTCAACAGATTCCTCGATGTATTCATCGACTTCAATGTCTGGAATTTGTTCGAGGGCTTCAAACAACAAAATTTCTTGGTCGGGCAACTGCAAACCCGCTTCATCTGGCACAACGTGCCAGCGGCGGAAAGTTTCATAGTTGCCGCTGTCGCGGTCGATGGCCACACGAATATCCACGTCGCCTTCGTAGAGCTTTTTAGTGGCTTGGGCCAGCGCAGATTCAACGGCACCAAAGACGATGTCACGTTCGACGTTCTTTTCACGTGAGATGGCTTCAACCAGCATCAACAATTCGCGATTCATGTTACTTCTCTCCTATGTCTGTTTTGGGCTTACGGCCCTTGAAATCAACCACTGGCGCAAGCCGCGCCTCTCTTAATTCGTCTAAAGTAAAGCCCAACACCTGCATGGGCACGGGTGGGCGTTTTTTGCTCACACGGGCACCTGGCTTGGGCTCGGGCGCATCGGACCAAACAATTTGCCAGCCCTCGCCTGTTTCCGGCTTTTCCAAAGTGCCTCTGAATTTTTTACGCAAGGCATTGACCAAACCTGCTGCGGCCTCTCCCATGGGAGCCTTCAAAGTAATGTCAATGAGCTCGCCTTCAAATCTGGCCAAGTCTCTGTCGTTTTTTAACGGCCGATCAATACCAGGCGATGACACTTCAAGTCGGCGGTATTCAACACCATCTACTTCCAAAGCAAACATCAGTTGGCGATTGACCTTTTCACAATCTTCAACAGTGACAAATGGAATCTCAAATCGATCAACACCTTCTTGCCATGGGTTATCGATGGTGATGCGCAACAAGCCACCAGCAGAGCGTTCAATCTCTACCAATTCATAGCCCAAACCGGCTACGGTTTCTTCAACAATCTGCTGCAATGCCACTGAATCAATACCTAGGATGAACCCTGCTCATTAATCGATCGACCAAAAAAAACGGGCGGTGAAAACCCGCCCGTTTGGTCGTGAAGTTCGCATTCTAATCCATAAATCCTTGATTTGGAACGAATTTGTTGGAAAAAAGCGGCAGTTTAGACCAGTGCCTGATTCAATTTAGGGACCGCTGAAAGCAGTGTTTTTGTGTAGACATCTTGCGGATCGTTCAAAATTTGAGAAGCATCTCCCATTTCTACAATTTCACCGGCATGCATCACGGCGACTCGGTCTGCCAAGTAGGCGACAACCCCAATGTTGTGCGTCACAAACAAATAACTGACCCCCAGAGAATCTTGCAATTCTCGGAGCAAATTCAAAATTTGAGCCTGAACCGACACATCCAAAGCGGAAGTAGGCTCATCACACACGATGAGGCTGGGCTTCACGGCCAAAGCCCGTGCAATGGCAATCCGTTGGCGCTGCCCCCCCGAAAACTCATGCGGATAGCGGTCAAGGGCATCGGCCCGAAGTCCCACCTGGTCCATCAAAGTTTTCAAGTCGGATCGCCTTTGTTCTTCTGACCATTCCGGATGAAGGCTTTTCATGCCCTCCTCCAAAATCTCCAAAACCCGCATGCGCGGATTCAACGAGCCAAAGGGATTTTGAAAAATGATTTGTAATTGGCGCCGAGACTCTTGGAGTGTGCGTCCGCTCAAACCGAACAAGTCTTGTCCATGCAAAAAGGCATGACCAGAAATTTGAGTTTGAGGCGTTAGCAGTTGTAAAAGCGCTTTGCCGATGGTGGTCTTACCGCAACCTGATTCACCCACCAAGGCCAAAGTTTGCCCTTTTTGAATGTCAAAGCTGACTTTTTTGACTGCTTGGAAAGTTTTCTTGGCACCCAAGAAACCGCCCCCCAAAGAGTAAGTCACGGACAAATCTTTGACTGACAAAAGCGATGAATGGTCTGTCGACAAGGCCAGCGCTCGGTCTAACAAAGGCGGCAAACTGGCAGACTGAAGTGCAACATCGTTCATTCGAACGCAACGCACATGATGACCATCAGACATCGGTGACATGGAAACTGCTTTGTCAATACAAGCGTCTGTTTGATAAGGACAGCGCGGTGCAAAACGACAGCCTTTGAAAGCCTGAGTTAGCGGAGGCACTGTGCCTTGAATGGCCGCCAGTTGTCGGCCGCGCAAATCCTCGCCTGGCAAAGCTTGAAGTAGCAACTTGGCATAAGGGTGCGAGGGCCGAACAAAAAAATCGGCAGCTGTGGCTACTTCAACAATTTGACCGGCGTACATCAAAGCCACCTGATCGGCCATACCGCTAACCACCGCCAAGTCGTGCGTAATCAGGAGCATGGCCATGCCACGTTCTTGTTGCAAGCTCTTGAGCAAGTCCAAAATTTGCGCTTGAATGGTCACATCAAGGGCTGTAGTAGGCTCATCGGCAATCAGCAAATCGGGCTCGGCGGCCAAGGCGATGGCAATCATGACGCGTTGTAACTGGCCACCCGACATTTCAAAGGGGTAGCTGCTCATGCGCCTTTCAGGCTCTGGCAGTCCAACCTTCGTGAGCCACTCTACTGCGCGCGCATGCGCCGCCGCACCTTGCAGTTGGGTGTGCTGAAAAATGACTTCTAAAATTTGATCACCAACCGTCATCACGGGATTCAAACTGGTGGAGGGTTCTTGGAAAATAATGGAGATTCGCCTGCCCCGAATGCTTCGCATTTGGTTTTCACTGAGCTGAAATACATCCACATCGCTGAGCTGTACTTGGCCACTTTGGATCACGGCGTTGTCTGGCAACAAGCGAAGCAAGGCCAAGGCCGTCATTGATTTGCCACAACCCGACTCGCCCACCAGCGCAAACGTTTGCCCTTTGTTCAAAGTGATGTTGAGTGCATCAACGGCTCTGGCCATGCCGGCTTCGGTTTGCAAATCGACCACCAAATTTTTGACATTCAATTGTTGAGTCATGCGGCCACCTCTTTGGTGTTGTCTTTAGAGTTGGAAGCCACAGGACTGGCACTTCTCAGCCGCGTTCGAGGGTCAAATGCATCACGCACGGCATCAGACAACAAATTGGCGCTGAGCACAATGAGGAACATGAATCCAAACGCCGTGGTCAAGGTCCACCAAACCAGGGGGGTTGCAGCCAATTCAGCACGCGCCGTATTGATCATGACGCCAAAACTGGCTGTCTTGGGATCAACCCCCACGCCCACATAAGACAAGACCGCCTCCGCCAAGACAAAGCTTGAAAACTGCATGACCGTGTTGATGAGGACCAAGTGCATCAGATTAGGCACAATGTGGCGCCACAAAACACGGGGTGTAGAGACACCAAACGCGCGAGCCGATTGAATGTACTCAAGCTCTCGCAACTTGAGTGTTTCGCCACGGACCAAACGGCATAAACCGGTGAAAGAGGTGATGCCCAAAATCAGACACAAAAAGAACAATCTAGCGTCGGCACGTTCCAATGCAGTTTCAAAAACGCCTTGGTTTTTGTCAATGAACACTTGCAACAAGAGAACAGATGCTGCAATTAACAACACGTCTGGAATAGACGCCAGCAATGTGTAGATGTACTGAATGACCTCATCAACCCAGCCCCGTAAGTAGCCCGCTGTGACGCCCAACAACAAAGCCAAAGGCAGAACCACCAAGGTTGTTAAACCACCAATCACCAATGCTGTTCGCACACTTTTTAATGCAAAGACCAGCACAGAGTTGCCCGTACGATCTGTCCCAAACACGTGATAGCCCTGAGACAACATGACCACCCATGTGATGCTCAACACCAATAGTGAAAACGTGATGGCCATTGAGCGCCACGGCCATTCAGTTTGACCTGACACAAACAAACGCCAAGCAGCAGAAAAAGACTTCCCACTGGACTGACTGGCCCAACCCAAGCCAACTAAAAGGGTGGCTGCAATGATGGCCAAGCCCAACGCCAAAGCAGAAAAACTTTTCTGCGTCACATCCGCCGATAAATCATTCACAGGGTCATCGAGGTGTTTGCCGCCATAGCGAAGTCGTGGGTAATCACGAACAGGTTGACCATCACGTTCAAAAGTTTCTTTTTTGAAGCCAAGGGCTGCCAAGGGCTCTGAATAACTGCGCTCCCTGGCATTGGCCAAGGGCTCTAAAACTTTGTCCAACACAGAGGTCGCTTCAGACGAATATTGAACCGCCTGACCTGGCTCTGATGGCAAAGCTTCCCTAAAGTGAATGGAGTCGCCCAACGCAACCACTAAAAAGAATCCCAGCACAAGGCTGCTGACCATTGCAACTGGCCGTTTCATGGCCAAGCGCCAATTGGCGCGCAAATTTCGATCGGAACGCACATGCCAGATGTACCAAATGACAAACAGCAATATGGCAAATACAAAAATATCGGTGAGTAAAAATACAGGTTGCATGATGTACTTACTGCAAACGAATGCGTGGATCAGCCAAGGTGTAGCTGATGTCGGTGAGAATTAAACCAACGATGTACAAAAACGAGCCAATGAACACCATGGCTCGCACAATGGCAAAGTCTTGCCCCGAAATGGCTTCAATTAAGTAGCTGCCTAAGCCAGGGATCGCAAAGAATGATTCTGTGATGAGGCTGCCCATGAACAGCAAGGGAATAACCGCGACAGAGGCACTCAAAATGGGGATGAGCGCATTGCGAAGTACATGGCCCAGGAGCACCCTGGCTTCCGACAAGCCTTTAGAACGAGCCGTACGTACATAGTCTTTGCCAATCTCTTCCATGAACAAAGTTCGGTTAAATCGGACCTCTCCACCCAGTCTTGCCAAGATACCAACGGCGATGGGCAACACCAAAAAACGCCATGCATCTAGGCCGGGCGCAAAACCAGAGACCGGCATCAGTTGGAGCACTCGCGAAAACATGAACTGTCCGATGACAATAAAGAACAACGAGGAAATAGACATGAAGACCACACAAAGTACCGTGCCCCAAAAGTCCAAATAGGTACCTCTAAAGAATGCCAAGCCAAGCGCAAACACTACTGAAATGCCCAAGCCCACCACGAAGGTAGGGAGTGCTAAAGCAATGGAGGGTCCTGCACGCCGGACAATTTCCGAAGCAATGTCGCGACCGCTGTCGGCACGGCCAAAGTCAAACGCAAACATGCGCAGTGAACTGTCCAAAAACAAAGTATTGGTAATTTGCGCCATGCCCTGCTCTGCTTGGTTGAAAAACAAAGGTCGGTCATAACCTCTCTCGGCTTTCCATTTTTCAATGGCATCGGGCGTGACCCGTTTGCCGCCCAATTGCATGCGCGCCATGTCATCGGGTGTGTTCACTTTAAAGAACAAAACAAAAGTCAACAGGTTGATGCCTACCAAAATGGCAAAACCATAAATCAATTTGCGCGTTAGAAATTTAAGCATCACAGACCCCTTTGAGATTGCATTGAGCCTTGAACGGCTCGCTGTGATTGACGTCTACGCCATGCGTTCCATGCAGGCCAAGCCACACCCAGCAACATCAAAGGCAGCACCACCAACGGCCACCAAATGGCTTGATTCCATTCTTGAATTTTGCGGGTGCGAAGCTGTGTGTCGATGCGCAAGTAGGGCAAGGAATCACGAATGATGTTGGAAGGTTTACCGTTAGACACCCATTGATGATAAGCACCGCCAAACTCTTCAGACCATCCATAAAGCATGGGCAATTCATCCTGCATGATTTCAACCATCTTGCCAATCATGGCGGCACGTTCAGGCGTATCTTCGAGGTCTTTCATGCGATCGAACAATTGATCGAACTCTGCGTTGGCATAGTTGCTTGCATTCTCACCATCAAATTTGGCCTTGGAATTAGGACCGTACAGCAAGAACAAGAAGTTTTCTGGGTCGGGGTAATCTGCCAACCATCCCCAAAAAAAGAATTGGGCCGAGCCCTTGCGCATCTTGTCTTGAAATCGGTTGTAGTCGGTATTCCGGATTTCAATTTGAATGTTGAGCTTTGCAAATTGTTTGGCCACCCAATCGAGTCGGGCTTTGTAGCCAGGACCTACGCCTTGTGTGTCGTAATTCAATGTCAGGGGCTGGCCGGTCTTCATGTCTCTGCCATTGGGATAGCCCGCCTCGGCCAATAATTTTTTAGCCTCTTCAATTGACTTGCGCTTGAACTTACCATCAGGCAATTTGTCGTAAATAACGGGGTTGGGTTGCGACAAATTGTTACCAAACAAACCAGGGACTACCACGCTGTGATTGACCTGAGCGCGATTGTCTTCAAAGATAGACACATACTCTTCAAAGTCAAAAGCGATGGCCAAGGCCTGCCTTAACTTTTTATTGCGAATGCGATCTTCGGGTGTTTTACCTAAGCCCACCACAGGGTCAAGCCAGTTAAAGCCAAAGTGCCAGAAACCAACTTGAATGGTGCTGGGCAATTGAATTTTTCGCTCGAGCAATTCTTTGGCGCGGCCCGTGCCGTCTTGAATGGACACTTGATAGCCGATGCCCGGCTCTCCGCGCTCTAACTGAGGAATGTCGTAATAACCTTGGATGAATTTGGTCGCAACAGAGGTTGCCTCTTTTTCAATGACCGTCACCACTTTGTCCACGAAGGGTGTTTTTTGGCCACAGTCCTTTAACAATCCTTTTTCTTTGTCGCCTGGCTCGCCTTCGCAGGGATAAGGCACACCTCGGTAGTTGGGATTGCGCACCAACTCCATGCGTGCATTGGGAATGTATTCGGTCAACATGTAGGGGCCAGTGCCTACGGGCCACGTGTCTGCAGTGAGGTTGCGACGTGACATGCCGTCTTGCGCATAAAAGGCGTCCACCTCCCAAGGGATGGGGGCAAAGAAAGTCATGGCGAGCCAGTATTTAAATTGCGGATACTTGCCGACCACACGAATTTTCAAAGTGTGTGCATCGACCACCTCGACACCCGACAGTGCATGCGCTCTAAAGTCAAGCCAAGGCAAGTGACCCAAAGGTCCCACCTCTTTGGCAGTTTTGCCCTGCTTCAAATTTTCATTGAATGCTTTGATTTGTTTGCCGTAATCGGCCAGGCCCACTATTTTTTCTGACAAGAATCCAAAAGACGGCGACTTGATGCGAGGTGTGGCCAAACGCTTGATGGCATAGGCATAGTCTTCTGCCAACAACTCACGCGTCCCCATGTGCTCG
>JBIKJX010000073.1:0-8078 GCA_044360785.1 Limnohabitans sp. | reverse complement strand
AGCCGGCGCCAAGACCCTGAGCCAATTGGTTGAAATGTGCCGCAGCTTCATTGATTTTTTCTTGGGCAGAGGCTTGCGATTGACGCTGAAAAGCCAGCCCTTTTTCGACCAAGGACTCGAAAGCTTGACTGCCTTGCGCCCTGGCCTGTGCTTGCGCTTGCGCCATGGCACCTAAGCCAGCTAGCCAGATGTCTTTGGAGGCGGTGCTGTGCAAAGGTGCTTCAGTTTGGGACTTGGCTGCGCCTTGGGCGGTCTTTTTGGAGGCGGATGTGGCCATGGAAACTCCGTACTTCTTGGGGTTGATCCTCTAAAGACCAACTTTAACCGCAGTCGATGGCCCTGCCAAGCTTATAAAATATCGTTTTAGAAAGAATCAGCATGACTGTGCTCATTACTGGCGGTGCTGGCTTCATTGGCGCCAACTTTGTGTTGGACTGGGTGGCCCACACGTCTGAAAAAATTGTGAACCTCGACAAGCTGACCTATGCCGGCAACTTGGAATCATTGGCTTCACTCAACACCCATCCTCAGCATGTATTTGTTCAAGGTGACATTGGCGATGCAAATTTAGTCTCCCAGTTGTTGGCCGAACACCAGCCCCGCGCAGTTTTGAACTTTGCAGCAGAAAGCCATGTGGACCGTTCTATTCATGGCCCCGGCGATTTCATTGAAACCAACATTGTGGGCACCTTCCGTTTGTTGGAGTCAGTGCGTGGGTACTGGCAAAACTTGAGTGCCGAAGACCAAGCCAAGTTTCGTTTTTTGCATGTGTCGACCGATGAGGTGTATGGCAGTTTGTCGCCCGAAGCGCCGGCCTTCACAGAACAGCACTCGTACGAACCCAACAGCCCTTACAGTGCCAGCAAGGCTGCCTCCGATCACTTGGTGCGCGCATGGCATCACACTTACGGACTGCCCGTGCTGACCACCAATTGCAGCAACAACTACGGTCCTTTGCATTTTCCCGAAAAGCTCATTCCCCTCATGATTGTCAACGCCTTGGCTGGGAAACCGCTGCCTGTGTATGGCGATGGCATGCAGGTGCGTGACTGGTTGTATGTGAAAGACCACTGCAGCGCCATTCGCCGCGTGTTGGAAGGTGGCCGTTTGGGAGAGACCTACAACATCGGCGGTTGGAATGAAAAACCCAACATCGACATTGTCAAAACAGTTTGCGCTTTGCTAGACGAATTGCGTCCTCGCGCAGACGGTCAAAGCTATGCCACTCAAATTACGTACGTCAAAGATCGCCCGGGCCACGACCGTCGTTACGCCATCGATGCTCGCAAACTAGAAAAAGAATTGGGCTGGAAGCCTGCAGAAACTTTTGAGACAGGCATTCGCAAAACGGTGGCTTGGTATTTAGAAAATGCAGAATGGGTGGCGCATGTTCAAAGTGGCGCCTATCGCGAATGGGTCACTAAGCAGTACGCGGCCTGATTTGAAACAAAGCAGCATCGCCCAACTATGAAAATTTTATTGCTCGGAAAAAACGGTCAAGTGGGTTGGGAATTGCAACGCAGTTTGGCACCTTTGGGTGAGGTGTTGGCGTTAGACAGAAACAGCACATCACACTGTGGCGACCTTAGCAACTTAGAAGGCTTGGCTGAAACGGTGAGGGTTTTCAGGCCGCAGGTGGTGGTCAATGCCGCTGCTTACACCGCGGTCGACAAAGCCGAGTCCGATCCAAACACTGCGCATGTGGTGAATGCCATGGCGCCCGAGGTTTTGTCGCGTGCATGCGCCGCCATGGATGCCTTGTTGGTTCACTACTCAACCGACTATGTGTTTGATGGCAGTGGCCAAACGCCTTGGGTCGAATCCGACGCTACGGCCCCCCTCAATGTGTATGGCCGCAGCAAATTGGCTGGCGAGCAAGGCATTGCCAAACAAGGTGCCAGGCATGTCATCTTTAGAACCAGCTGGGTTTATGGCACCGAAGGCGGCAACTTTGCAAAGACCATGTTACGCCTTGCCCAAGAACGCGAAAAAATGGCCGTCATCAACGACCAATATGGCGCACCCACTGGCGCTGCATTGCTGGCCGACATCACCGCCCTCAGTGTGCAACATTCGAACGCACTGTCTGGCATTTATCACTTGGCTGCCGCTGGCGAAACCACATGGCACGCCTATGCAAGCTATGTTTTGAAAACTGCCAAGCAATTCAAACCCGACTTGGTCTACAAAGTGAAAGAAGTGGCAGCAGTGCCAACTTCAGAATTTCCCACACCGGCGCAACGCCCTCTCAATTCCCGACTCAATTGCAAGAAGTTGCAACTAGCGCTTCAGTGCCAGTTGCCAGACTGGCAAAAAGGGGTCGACACGATGCTCTCAAAAATTTTGTGAACTTGCGGCCTTGAAGGGACCCAAATGCCCCAAAAGTGTTCACAATACGGCATTGCTAGGCTTTTCCCCCATGAGCAAGTACTGACTTGCAAGTTCTCAATTTGACAAAACATCATGACTGACATTGATTCTTTGGCCCACATTGCACCCCGCGACAAAGCAGAAATCTTGGCCCAAGCTTTGCCCTACATTCGCAAGTTTCACGGCAAAACCTTGGTCATCAAATACGGTGGCAACGCCATGACCGACCCCGCTTTGCAAGCCGACTTTGCCGAAGATGTGGTGTTGTTGAAATTGGTCGGCATGAACCCTGTGGTGGTTCATGGCGGCGGCCCGCAAATTGAAACGGCCTTAAAGCGCTTGGGTAAAAAAGGCGAATTCATCCAAGGCATGCGCGTGACAGATGCCGAAACCATGGAAGTGGTGGAGTGGGTCTTGGCAGGCGAAGTCCAACAAGACATCGTTGGTTTGATCAACCAAGCCGGCGGCAAAGCGGTGGGTCTTACCGGCCGCGATGGGGGCATGATTCGCGCCAAGAAATTGAAAATGGTCGACAACACCGACCCCAACAAAGAGCACGACGTGGGTCAAGTGGGTGACATTGAGTCGATTGACCCTAGTTTGGTCAGAGCTTTGCAAGACGACGCCTTCATTCCCGTCATCAGTCCCATTGGCTTTGGCGCGAACAACGAAAGCTACAACATCAATGCCGATGTGGTGGCGGGCAAATTGGCCAGCGTGCTGCAGGCTGAAAAATTGGTCTTGCTCACCAACACGCCTGGTGTGTTGGACAAGGCCGGTAATTTGTTAACTGACTTGAGTGCCCGTCGCATTGACGAATTGTTTGCCGATGGCACCATCAGTGGCGGCATGTTGCCCAAAATCAGTGGTGCTTTAGATGCCGCAAAAAGCGGGGTCAATGCGGTGCACATCATTGATGGCCGTGTACCACATGCCATGTTGCTAGAAATTTTGACCGATCAAGCCTTCGGCACCATGATTCGCAGTCACTGAGCAGAGACCTATCCATGAACACTGAGACAAGCCACGAAGACAACTTGCCTGAAAACGAAGAGGCAAATGCCGAACCTGCACGCAAGCGACCCAAGCCGGGTGAGCGTCGTTTGCAAATTCTGCAAACCTTGGCGGGCATGCTCGAGCAACCTGGTGCAGAGCGCATCACCACGGCAGCATTATCGGCCAAGTTGGGTGTCAGTGAGGCCGCTTTGTACCGACACTTTGCCAGTAAAGCGCAAATGTTTGAAGGCCTGATCGATTTTGTCGAGCAGTCAGTGTTTGCGTTTGTCCGGCAAATTGCCGACCGTGAACCCGCGGGCCCAGCACAAGTGGCGCGCACAGTAGCGCTCATTTTGCAATTTGCAGAAAAGAACCCTGGCATGGCCCGCGTCATGACAGGCGATGCGCTGGTGTTTGAAAACGAGCGATTGCAAGAGCGCATGAATTTGTTGTTCGACAAATTGGAAAGCGCCTTCAAACAGTCTTTGCGTGACGGTGGCATTCAAAGTGACACACCCACAGTCGATGCGCAAGTGATGGCCTCTTTGTTGGTGGCCTTCATGATGGGCCGCATGCAGCGTTTTGCACGCTCAGGCTTTAAGCGTTTGCCTTCCGAGAATTTACAGGCCTCTTTGGCCCGCATTCTTTAATTTACCAACTCCACAAAGTGCCATCGTGTTGCAGCCTGTTCACAGGCAAATAGGCGCGCTGGTACGGATACTTGGCGGCCAGTTTTTCATCGATGTCGACGCCGTGCCCGGGTGACTCGCCGCAATACAGCATGCCTTTTTCAAAGCGCCAATCGTGCGGAAAAACCGACAGCATTTCTTCGCTGTGCGTCATGTGTTCTTGAATGCCAAAGTTGGGCACCCACGTGTCAAAGTGCAATGCAGCGCCCATGCAAACGGGCGACATGTCGGTTGCGCCGTGGCAACCCGTGCGCACTTGGTACAGGCTGGCCAAGTTGGCAATGACTCGCAAATGCGTGATGCCTCCCGCATGCGTGACGGTGGTCCGGATGTAATCGATCAGCTGCTGCTCAATCAAATCTTTGCAGTCCCACACCGTGTTAAAAATCTCGCCAACTGCCAATGGCGTGGTGGTGTGGTGACGGATGAGCTTGAAAGCTTCTTGGTTTTCTGCTGGCGTAGGATCTTCCAGCCAGAACAAGTGAAAGGGCTCGAGTTCTTTGCCAAGGCGACCGGCTTCAATGGGTGTCAGGCGATGGTGTGCATCGTGCAACAAATGCGTATCGGGACCCACCGCCTCACGCACAGCCTGAAACAAGCCTGGCGTGTGACGCAAATACTTTTCGGTGCTCCAATCGTGCTCGCCTGGCAGCGGGCCATCGGCGGGCTCGTACATGCGGCCGTTGCCACTGACACCATAAACTTTATTCAACCCCGGGATACCACTTTGTGCACGAATGGCCAAGTAGCCCATTTCTTTGTGGCGCAAAACTTCGTCAACTGTTTCGGCCGTGTCGCGTCCAGTGGCGTGCGCATAGGACATGATGGCCGTGCGACTGCGCCCGCCAAGTATTTGGTACAAAGGTAGCCCTGCAATTTTGGCTTTGATGTCCCAAAGCGCTGTATCGACTGCAGCAATGGCGGTCATGGTGACAGGGCCACGGCGCCAATAGGCGCCCTTGTACAGATACTGCCAAATGTCTTCGATTTGCTGTGGATCTCGGCCTATCAAACACGGAATGACGTGTTCTTCTAAATAGCTGACCACCGACAATTCGCGGCCATTGAGTGTGGCATCACCAATGCCCGTCAGTCCTTCATCGGTTTCAATTTTGAGCGTGACAAAATTGCGGCCAGGGCAGCAAACAATGACGCGGGCAGCAGTAATTTTCATGACGTTGATTGCTAAATGAAGAATGGCTTAGGTGTCTAAAGTGATGGCAAACTTCACAGTGGCATCAACACCTTGATGCACCACCTGATCGTGCCAATAGGCCACGCGTTCGGCCCAGTGTGTGTTGAGTGGCAACTCAGAGCCCCAGAGATCTTGTTGCCCAAGCAGTGCCTTTAAACAGCCGGCTGCATCGGCCACTTGGTTTTGACCCATTGCCAACAAGCGATCTGCTTGAGGATCGTTCAATGTGTACGCGTGTCCTTGCTCATCGACTGCCAGGGTATATCGCATCAAAATTGCTGCGGCCAAAGCATGGTGTTCAAACGATTGCCCCTTGGCCATCTGGCCCAAGATCGATGGCGGCCAACGCTGTGGAATTTTTTGTGAACTGTCGGTGGCAATCTGATGCACGCTGTGTTTCAGGTACGGATTGCCAAAGCGCTGAATGAGCGCATCGCGATACTCGGCCCAATCGGTTCGGCTTAAATGAGGCGCCACTTCTCGGCTCATTAAGCGATACACAAACTCACGAATATGGTCTGCACCGATGCAATCGGCGATGTGCGCTCGACCTGTGATGGCGCCCATCAAGGCCATGGCGGAATGGCTGCCATTGAGCATGCGCAATTTGGCTTCTTCGTAGCTGTGCACCTGAGAAGTGACGCGCACACCGCACTTTGCTAGCAAGGCTGCATCGGCGGGGTCAACAAAATGGTCTTCGATGACCCATTCCCAAAATGTTTCGGTGCTGAGGGCGCAATCGTCTTCGAGTCCCAGTGTAGTTTTGGCGGCCTCGGCGATTTCGGCAGTGGCCGCTGGCACGATGCGATCGACCATGCTGCAGGGAAACGCACAACAGGCATCCATCCATTGCATGAGGGCCGTATCTTCCTTGGTGGCCGTGGCGTGAATCAAGGCTTTGAGTTTGTGGCCATTGCCTTGCAGGTTGTCACAAGAGGCAATGGTCAGACCGGCATGACCTGCCGCATGACGCAAACGCAAACCATCGATCAATAATTGCGCCAGAGCAGGGGTGTAGCCTTTTTCTGTCACGGTCAGCGTGATCCAACGTGTACTTTGCGCAGCGATGGCATTCAAAACACGCTGTCTTTCGGTGGTGGCCACACTGGTTTGCCAAAGTGCCCCAGGCACTTGCCATTCCACGCCAGTGGCACCCGCAATGCGTACCGCATACAAACCATCTTGTGCGCGCAGTTTGTTGACCAAGCCGGGTTGTGTCATGCCCACACCATGGATGCCCCAACGTCCGTCACCTTCGCACAGCAGTTGGTCAAACACCATGGCTTGGTGGGCCCGATGAAATGCGCCCAAGCCCAAATGAACGACGCCTATTTCTGTGGGGTTGGGCGAGTATTTGGGTGTTTTGACAGAAGCAGAAACTTCAGAAAGTGTGGCGCGCGAGAGCTTGTGTTGAGACATGTCGTTATTTCAATTTGGCTTCGGAGGCTTGAATTTCTGCCCATGTCGCGTCGTCAATCCAGATGCCATTTTTTTCTCGATCTGCGCGGGCTTTGCGTTCAGGTTCGCCAGCCATGAGCACGCCTTCACTGCCCGGTGCATCGGGGCTTTGGCGCAGCCAATCTTCAAAGGCCAAAGCTTCTTTTTCGAAACTGGCCTGCGTGCCTAAGCGAACGGGGTCAATGATCATGGTGAGCATGCCATTGAGCACAGCACGTTTGTCGTCGGCCTGGCGATGCCATGTGCCGCTGCCGGTGAGTGCGCCACCCAAAAGTTCGCAGGCCATGGCCATGCCAAAGCCTTTGTGTTCGCCGAAGGTCATGAGTGCACCAAACAAGCCATTGGATTGCGGCACGACGACCACCCCAGGATTGTTGGTGGGGTGACCCTTTTCATCGATCAAATAGCCGTCAGGAACTTGCTCGCCTTTGTTGTGTGCCACACGCATCTTGCCCTGTGCTACGCGGCTGGTGGCAAAGTCGAGCACGAATGGCTGGCGATGGCCCATGGGCACGCCAATGCAGCAAGGGTTGGTGCCAAAACGGCCGTCACCGCCACCGAAGGGCGCAACCACAGGGCGCGACAACACATTGACAAAATGCACAGACACCAAACCTTGCGCCACGGCCATTTCGGCAAAGTGACCAATCCGTCCCAAGTGATGTGAGCGGCTGAGGGCCACCGTGCAAACGCCATACTGCTTGGCGCGTTCAATGCCCATTTGCATCGATTGGACGCCCGTAATTTGGCCATAGCCGCGTTGGCCATCTAAATTCAGCAAGGGGCCCGTGTCCAGTAACACATTCACGCCGGTGTTGGGGCTGAGTCCGCCTTCTAAAACAGCATCCACATAGCGCGGTACCATGCCAACACCATGCGAGTCGTGACCGCTCAAGTTGGCCATGACCAAGTTGGCGGCGACTTGGTCGGCCTCAGCGATGTCGCTGCCCGCCCTTTGAATGATGTTGGTAATTTGTTGCCGCAGTTGTGCGGCAGGAATGCATTGGCTCATGAGTTCTCTTTCAGTTACATCACCGCGCCAACTTGCCAAGGCACAAATTCATTTTGACCATAACCATGCAACTCACTCTTGGTGGGCTCACCCGATGCGGCTTTCAAAATCATTTCAAAAATGCGTTGGCCCATGTCGGCAATGCTGACGCCGCCATCCACAATTTCGCCACAGTTGAGGTCCATGTCTTCTTCTTGTTTTTTCCACAAGGCCGAGTTGGTAGAGAACTTCAAACTGGGCGAGGGCGCGCAACCATAGGCACTGCCGCGACCGGTGGTGAAGCAAATGAGGTTGGCACCGCCAGCCACTTGGCCCGTGGCACTGACGGGGTCATAGCCCGGCGTGTCCATGTACACAA
>JBIKJX010000072.1:0-8151 GCA_044360785.1 Limnohabitans sp. | reverse complement strand
GAAGTCATGGTTTTGGAAATCGACGAAGACAAGCGCCGCATCAGCTTGGGCATGAAACAGTGCCGTGCCAACCCATGGCAAGAGTTCGCGCAAAACACCAAGCGTGGTGACCGCGTCAAAGGCCCAATCAAGTCCATCACTGACTTCGGTGTGTTCGTGGGCTTGGCCGCTGGCATCGACGGTTTGGTTCACTTGTCCGACTTGTCATGGAACGAAACTGGCGAAGCCGCTGTTCGTAACTACAAGAAGGGTCAAGACGTTGAAGCCATCGTTTTGGCAGTTGACGTTGAGCGCGAGCGCATCAGCTTGGGCATCAAACAACTCGACGGCGACCCCTTCACCACATTCGTGACCGTCAATGACAAGGGCCAAACAGTGACCGGTAAGGTGAAGACTGTTGACGCTCGTGGCGCTGAAATCGATTTGGGCGACGACATCATTGGTTACTTGCGCGCCAGCGAAATTTCACGCGACCGCGTGGAAGACGCTCGCAGCTTGTTGAAAGAAGGCGACGAAGTCACAGCCGTGGTCGTCAACGTCGATCGCAAGACACGCAACATCCAGTTGTCCATCAAGGCCAAAGATGCTGCCGATCAAAGCGAAGCGATGGCCAATTTGAGCCAACAGTCTTCACGCGAAAACGCAGGCACCACCAGTTTGGGCGCTTTGTTGCGAGCCAAGTTGGACAACAACGATTCAGCTGAGTGATCTGCTGAAGACGAAAGCCTCATGCCTTTCCCCTCCCTGGGGTTGGGCTGAGGCTTTTTCGATAGCCCTCGATCTTCCTTTTTGACATGACCCGCTCCGACCTTGTTGAAGCTTTAGCAGCGCGCTTTGAGCAACTGACTCACCGTGACGCAGAATTTGCCGTCAAAACGGTGCTTGACGCCATGAGCGAAGCATTGGTCAAAGGTCATCGCATTGAGATTCGTGGTTTTGGAAGTTTCACCATCAATCGCCGCCCGCCCCGCGTTGGACGCAACCCACGCTCGGGTGAAAGCGTTCAAATTCCCGAAAAACGCGTACCGCACTTCAAGCCAGGCAAGGCCTTGCGTGAAGCCGTCGATCAAGGCTCCTTAGACGTTTTACATGGCAAGTCGGACTGAGCTTTCCCTCACGAGATATCGATCAATGGGCCCCTTCATGGGCCTTTTTTTGTATCTGCGCCTCGCATCCCTTTAGAATGGCACAAGCTGTCCGAGGCCATTCATGAAACAATTTCTTAAGCTGCTTCAGTGGACGCTGAATGCCGCTGTCTTTTTTACTTTATTTGCTTTCGCGCTGAACAATCAGCACGAGGCCAAGGTTTACTTTTTCTTTGGGACCCAATGGCGTTCGCCCATGGTCCTGATTGTTTTGCTGGCCTTCGCAATGGGCATGGTGGTGGGCGTACTAGGTATGGTGCCACGTTGGTGGCGACAAAAACAAGCAGCCAACACGGCGCAAGCATCACAAGCAGTCAATGCACAACATCAAGCAAATCCAGCACAAGATTTAAACGCCTCTCCGTCAAAAGAGGTTCATCATGGAGCTTGATCTCATTTGGATTTTGATTGGTCTGCCCGCTGCATTTGGCTTGGGTTGGCTGGCTTCACGTTTGGACTTGCGTCAATTGCGAATCGACAATCGACAAGCACCCCGAGCCTATTTCAAAGGCCTTAATTTTTTGCTCAATGAGCAACAAGACAAAGCCATTGACGCCTTCATCGAGGCAGTTCAAAACGATCCTGACACTTCAGAGCTTCACTTTGCATTGGGTAATTTATTCAGAAGGCGTGGTGAATACGAACGTGCCGTTCGCGTGCATGAACATTTACTTTCTCGTGGCGACCTCAGCACTGCCGATCGACAGCGTGCGCAAAATGCGCTGGCCAAAGACTATGTCAAAGCGGGCCTGCTGGATCGCGCTGAAGATGCCCTCAAAAAACTCGAAGGCACATCGTTTGAAGGCCAAGCCCGCCTAGCACGCTTGGCCATTTATGAAAGATCACGCGAATGGCCTCAAGCCAGAGAGGTGGCCGAACAACTCGAACTTTCGGGCGAGGTCAGCTTTTCAGTCCGCAAAGCTCACTACCTCTGCGAGCAAGCCCGCGAGTTGAATGCGCAAGGCGATGGCGCCAGTGCAGCCAAATTGCTTCAAACGGCCATGTTGCAGGCGCCTGACGCACCTCGTCCGCGTTTGTTGTTAGGCCAGCTCCAATTGAACATGGGCCAAGCCCAACAAGCCTGCCAAACCTTAAGCCAATTGTTTGAACAAGGCTCGGTTGCCGCGCCCTTGGCCAGCAGCAGTTTGGTCAGAGCGGCCATGGCGGCCCAGCTTGTACCGCAAACACTTCAATTGCTTCAATCACACTATGCGCAATCGCCATGCATTGACGTGATGGACGCCATTGTGAGTCTTGAAAAAGCCAATCAGGCCAGCGAAGAAGACGCGCGTCAACGCTACATTGAACACCTCCAAAAACAGCCCTCTCTTTTGGCCGCCTCAAGGTGGTTGGCGGGTGCAGATCTTGGCGATGAAACCACGCGTGCGCCTGTTCAAAAAGCTTTGGAGCAAGCTTCAAGGCCCTTGGCCAGGTATCGTTGTGCAGCCTGCGGCTTTGAAGCCAAAGAACATTTCTGGCACTGCCCTGGTTGCCAAGCGTGGGACAGTTACCCACCACGTCGCGTCGAAGAACTCTAATTCTTTCAGTCTTTTACAAGCGCTGTCCTTGGGTTGCAAGTTGCACACAAGCGGCGCCATTCGCGGTTGAATCGAATCAGCACCACCACCGGGGTTGGTGCCAATTTTAGGAATTCAACATGTTTAAAAAAATCTTAGCCATCAGTGCACTGCTGTTCTCGCTGTCTAGCTTTGCTGCAGTCGATGTCAACAAAGCCAATGCAGCCGACCTCGATGGCATCAAAGGCATTGGTCCTTCTTTGTCAGGCAAAATTTTGAAAGAGCGAAGCAAAGGTCAGTTCAAAGATTGGCCCGATCTCATGCAGCGAGTCAATGGCATGGGCGAGAAAAATTCAGCCAAACTGTCGGCGGAAGGTTTGACCGTCAATGGTGCAGACTACAAAGGCAGTGGCGCTACCGCTACCGACACTGCCAAAGCCAAGCCCGGCAAATCTTAAGCTGCGCCAAATCCTCCGCCCCCAGGCGTGTGAATTTCAAACACATCACCTGGGGCCATTTCAACTTGGCCAATGTGTTTCAAGTCTTCCACATCACCGTTCAATCGTTTCACGCGATTGATGCCCAGCGCGCCAGGCTGACCACCCATGGCACCAAAGGCAGGAAAAATTCGACCATTTGACAAGATGCCGGCTGTCATGGGTTCTAAAAAACGAATGCGACGAACACCCCCCATGCCGCCCTGCCATTTGCCAGCGCCCCCCGAGCCTTGCCTAAGCGAATAACTTTCCAAACGCACCGGAAATCTAAATTCCAAGATTTCGGGGTCCGTCAAGCGCGAGTTGGTCATGTGAGTTTGAACCACCGACGTGCCATTGAAACCTGCACAAACTTGTCCGTCATCGTCTAGCTCGACGCCAGCGCCACTGCCACCCGAAATGGTTTCGTAGTATTGATATTTGGCATTCCCAAATGTGAAGTTGTTCATGGTGGGTTGACACCCGGCCATCACACCCAATGCACCCAACAATGCGTTGGTAATGCAAGTTGATGTTTCCACATTGCCCGCAACAACCGAAGCCGGAAAATTGGGATTCAACATGCAACCCGAAGGGATGATCACATTCAAGGGTTTAAGACAACCTGCATTCAATGGGATGTCGTCATTGACCAGGCTTCTAAAGACATAAAGCACTGCCGCCATACAAACAGCCGTAGGCGCATTGAAGTTGTTGGTCTGCTGAGGGCTGGTTCCGGTGAAGTCAATTTCTGCGCTGCGGTTTTTGGCGTCAACACGCACAGCCACTTGAATTTGTGAACCGTTGTCCAAAGGCAATGTGAATGCGCCGTCTCTCAATCGCGTGATGACGCGACGAACAGACTCTTCGGCATTGTCCTGAACATGCCGCATGTAGGCTTGGACGACTTCCAATCCAAACTCGGCGACCATTTTCTTTAACTCCTGAACCCCTTTTTCATTGGCAGCAAGCTGAGCGCGCAAGTCGGCCATGTTTTGCTGAGGGTTTCGGCTTGGGTAAGTGCCTGTTGATAACAACGCAAGCATGGCGCTCTCTTGCAAAACGCCCTCGGCTACCAATTTGAAGTTGTTGATCTGCACGCCTTCTTCTTGAATGGTTGTCGAAAAAGGCGGCATAGAACCGGGTGTGATTCCCCCAATGTCGGCATGATGACCGCGCGAACCCACATAAAACTCTGGCGCTGATGAACCCTCTAAAAATACAGGTGTGATGACTGTGACATCGGGCAAGTGCGTACCGCCATGGTAGGGGTCGTTCAGGACATACACATCGCCTTGTCGCATTTGGCCGGCGTTGTCATGAATGACCGTTTTGATACTCTCCCCCATGCTGCCCAAATGCACTGGCATGTGGGGCGCGTTGGCAATCAAGTGTCCGTCGGCATTGAACAAGGCGCATGAGAAATCCAAGCGCTCTTTGATATTGACCGAATAGGCAGTGTTTTGCAGTTGCAAACCCATTTGCTCTGCAATGTTCATGAACAAGTTGTTGAACACCTCCAACAGAACTGGATCGACCGTGGTACCAGCAGCATGTTGAACTTGCCTTGTTTCGACGCGTTGCAAAATCAAATGATTCAACTCAGTCACCTGCGCTTGCCAACCAGGCTCTACCACGGTGGTGGCATTCTGCTCTGCAATGATGGCCGGGCCAGGCATCAAATCGCCAGGCCTTAAATCTTCTCTGACATACAAACTCGCTTGCCACCAACGTGAGTGCCCGTCGGATCCCGTCGTGTACATCTTCACGACAGACTTCACAGGTGCTTGACGCTTTCCAAGAACTGCATGAATTTGCTCGGATGCGGCATCCCCTTTAACCACGGCTTCGACCGAGACTGCCTCCACCACGAGCCCTTTGCCTGCCATTAAGAACGCAAATCGCTGCCGATATGCGGCCTCAAAACTTTGAGTAATTTCCTGCAAACTCCCCATTGGAACCATCAAAGCCGTGTCGCTGCCTTCGTACCTCACGTGCACGCGCTCAAATACGTCAACCGCATCACTGCCGACCTGTGAAGTCAATGCGCAACGCGCAGTCTCCTTCAACGATGCAAGTGACTGCGTCAAGGCGTTGATGCAGTCCGAACTTAACTTGGACTCAATGGTCTGCTCACGGATGACACTTTGATCGGCCAAGCCCATGCCATACGCAGAAAGAACACCCGCCAGGGGATGAACAAAGACTTGCTTCATGCCCAAAGCATCGGCAACCAAACATGCATGTTGACCACCCGCACCACCAAAACATTGCAAGGTGTATCGCGTCACGTCATAACCTTTGGCCACTGAAATTTTCTTGATGGCATTGGCCATCTGTTGAACTGCAATGCGCAAAAATCCATCGGCAATCGATTCTGCGGATCGGTTCATTTGGGTCGCTAATTTTGCAAACTGAAGGGCCACAACTTCTGCATCAAGCCTTTGCTTGCCATCAGCGCCAAACACGGCAGGAAAATGATCAGGCTGCACTTTGCCAACCAACACATTGGCGTCTGTGACTGCCAAAGGGCCACCCCGACGGTAACTGGCAGGACCGGGATTCGCGCCTGCACTTTGCGGCCCCACCCTGAATCTGGCGCCATCAAATTGCAACAAGGATCCACCACCCGCTGCCACTGTATGAATGCTCATCATGGGTGCACGCATGCGCACACCGGCAACTTGGGTTTCAAATTCACGCTCAAACTGCCCTGCGTAATGTGATACATCTGTCGATGTGCCACCCATGTCAAAACCGATGACGCGGTGGTGACCTGCAACTTCCGCGGTTCTGGCCATGCCCACAATACCCCCCGCAGGGCCGCTCAAAATGGCATCTTTTCCCGCAAACACATGCGCATCAGTCAGGCCGCCAGACGATTGCATGAACATAAGTTTCACACCTGGCATTTCTTGGGCCACTTGTTTGACATAGCGCTTCAAGATGGGTGAGAGATAAGCATCCACCACGGTGGTATCACCACGACTGACAAACTTCATCAGGGGGCTGGTTTGATGCGAAGTGCTAATTTGGGTAAAGCCAATGTCTTGCGCCAATTGCGCCGCCAACTTTTCATGCTGCGGATATCGGTACGCATGCATGAAAACGATGGCAACTGAACGTAAACCTGCATCAAACTGCGCTTGCAGTTGATCTCGCAATTGCGGCAAATTCACAGGTGCAATCACCTCACCCTTGGCTGACAAGCGTTCGTCTGCCTCAACAACGGCGGCGTAAAGCAATTCAGGTAAAACAATGTGGCGATCGAACAGGCGTGGCCTATTTTGATAAGCGATGCGCAATGCATCGCGAAAGCCATGTGTGGTCACCAACAAAGTCTTTTCGCCTTTGCGTTCTAAGAGGGCATTGGTGGCAACCGTGGTCCCCATCTTGACGCAGCTGACCCACTCGGGACGGACCATGTCAGTGGGTGACAGCCCTAACAAATGTCGAATGCCTGCAACTGCAGCATCTATGTATTGATCTGGGTTGTCTGACAGCAACTTATGTGTCACCAATTGACCATCGGGTCGCTTTCCAACAATGTCTGTAAAGGTACCGCCGCGGTCAATCCAAAATTGCCATTTTTCTTCTTTGGAATTCAAAGCGTTTGATTGCATTTTCATTTTGTAACGCCCACTGCCAATCGGTACATTGTTTCTACTATGATTGATCGATATTTGACTTCTTGTCAAACCACCCCTCAAGGATATACGTGTTTAAAAATGTAACGGCCTACCGAATTGGGCCTCATTGGAATGCCAGTGTGGCTGAAATAGAAACTGCCTTGGCCACCAACCGCTTCATTGAATGCGCCCCAGGTCAAGACAAATCTGTTGGATGGATTGAACCTCGAGGTATTGCTCACGGCCCCTTGTTAGAAAATATTGGCGGCCAGTGGATTGCCAAACTGATGATCGAAACCAAAGCGGTGCCCTCCTCCGTCGTCAAGCGCAAGGCCGAAGTCCAAATTCAAGAGATTGAAACAAAAACTGGACGCAAACCCGGCAAAAAAGAAAAGCGAGAAATGTGCGAAGACATTTTGCACAGCCTCTTGCCGCAAGCGTTCGCCAAACAAGGCGCCGTCACCGTTTGGATCAATCCACAAGATCGGCTTTTGGCCATTGACGCCGCCAGCAGTGGCAAAGCCGACGAAGTGATCACCCAGTTGGTGCGTGCACTGCCCGGCCTCGATCTCAATTTACTGCAGACTGCCATGTCACCCCAAACTGCCATGGCCTCATGGTTGCTGGCTGTCAATTCTGATGAACTGCCCGCTTCTTTGTCCATTGAAAAAGAATGCGTTTTAAAGTCTGGCACCGAAGATCAACCCATGGTCAGATACACCCGACACATTTTGAGCACAGAAGAGGTTCGAAAGCATGTCAGAGAAGGTAAATTGCCCACGCAATTGGCCCTCAGTTGGGATGGCAAAGCAAGTTTTGTTTTGACCGACAATTTACAGTTCAAAAAATTGAGCTTTTTGGACGGCACAGAACCCGACAGCATCAACACACAAGGCGAAGATAAATTTGATGCCAATGTGGTTTTGAGTACCGGCATGCTTGGCCCTTTGATCAAAGACATTTTGCAGGCCTTGGGAGGCGAAAATGTTTTTGCAGAACCCGCCACCGAAGCCGAAGGGCCACCTTTTTAATCCAGAGACCGCAAGATGTCATCCGTCATAGCAATTTGCATCGGCGCTTGCGTTGGCGCCCTCAGCCGATGGCAACTGGGACTTTGGCTCAACCCACCGCCCAATGCCGAGAATATTTTTCCTTGGGGTACGCTGGCAGCCAACTTAATTGGCGGCTACCTCATTGGCGTGTGCGTCGGCTTATTCCAAAACTTTCCCCAACTTGATCCTGCCTGGCGATTGCTGCTCATTACAGGTTTTTTAGGCGCTTTAACCACTTTTTCTACTTTCTCAGCAGAAGTGGTGAACATGCTTCAGCAAGGCCGCTTTTTCATGGCATTGGGCACGGCTTCTCTGCACCTCATCGGCTCATT
>JBIKJX010000071.1:0-8191 GCA_044360785.1 Limnohabitans sp. | reverse complement strand
CATTGCCTGGAAAATGAAAGTGGCTCAGGATGTCCAAGGCTTGATCTGAAATGCGTTTGGCTTCGACGCCCAACTGCTGCGCACTTTGTAGCAAGAAATGTTTGGTCAAGACTTGCACGTCTTCGCGTCTTTCACGCAAAGCTGGCAAACGCAACCGAATGACATTGAGACGATGGAACAAGTCCTCGCGAAAGACACCTTCTTTCACGCGCTGCTCTAGATCTTGGTGCGTGGCAGCAATGACCCGCACATTGGCTTTGACAGCTGTATGACCGCCCACCCTGTAAAAATGTCCATCCGACAAAACGCGGAGCAATCGCGTTTGAAGGTCAAAGGGCATGTCGCCAATTTCGTCTAAAAACAGCGTGCCACCATCGGCTTGTTCAAAGCGCCCCCGCCTAGAAGTTTGTGCACCTGTAAAGGCACCGCGTTCGTGACCAAAGAGTTCGCTCTCCAAAAGGTCCTTGGGGATGGCCGCGGTATTGATGGCCACAAAGGGCCCGTTAGCGCGAGGCGAATGTTTGTGCAAAGCACGGGCCACCAGTTCTTTACCCGAGCCTGATTCACCCGTGATCATGACTGTGACATTGCTTTGGGACAATCTCCCAATGGCTCTGAACACATCTTGCATGGCGGGTGCTTGGCCCAGCATTTCAGGTGTGCTTGCCATCAACTCTTCCGCCACTTGCTCGCGTTGACTTTCTTCTAAAGCGCGTCGAATCAGTTCAATGGCTTTGGGCAAGTCAAAAGGCTTGGGCAGGTATTCGAAAGCACCATTTTGAAAGGCCGACACAGCGCTGTCCAAATCGGAAAATGCCGTCATGATGATGACCGGCAGACCTGGCAATTTTTGCTTGACCTCGGTCAGCAAATCCAAACCGGAGCCGCCAGGCATTCGGATGTCACTGACAAGCACTTGGGGCACTTCACGACCATCCCCTGAGTTCAAGGCTGCCAGTACTTCTTTGGGATTGGTAAAGCTCCGTGTGCTAAGGCCCTCACGCAGAAGCGCTTTCTCTAAGACGAATCGAATGGATTGGTCATCGTCTACGATCCAGATAGGCTTCATGGGTCTCAACTTTCTTTAAAAAATACCAAGGTCTGATATCAGATCATGGCAACGGAATCAAAATCTTAAAGTCTGTGCGACCTGGAACGCTTTCACACTCGATCGATCCGTGGTGCTGCTGGACAAATGTTTGCGCCAATGTCAGGCCCAAGCCAGAGCCACCTTCTCTTCCGGAAATGAGCGGAAAGAAAATTCGGTCTTTGATCGAGTCTGGAACACCAGGCCCGTTGTCAATGACATGCAATTCCAATGCCAGACGATAACGTTGCTTGCCAAAAGTACTTTGTCTTGCAATTCGGGTCTTAAATGTCAACTCAGCGGATCCTTCTTGGACCTTGTCAGCCAATGCCAGGGCGGCATTGTGAGCAATGTTCAGAACCGCTTGAATGAGTTGCTCAAGATCACCTCTGAATTCAGGAATTGAGGTGTCGTAGTCGCGAATCACTTTCAAGCCTTTGGGAAACTCAGAGACGATGAGCGATCGAACGCGCTCACAGACTTCATGAATGTTGACATCGCCCACCACATGCGGCCTTCTGTGAGGCGCCAACAAGCGATCGACCAAGATTTGTAAGCGGTCAGCTTCCCGAATAATGACTTGCGTGTACTCGGTCAATTCTTTGGAATCCATCTCCATTTCCAGGAGTTGTGCTGCACCTCGAATGCCTCCCAAAGGATTTTTAATTTCATGCGCTAAGTTGCGAATCAATTCCTTGTTGGCTTGCGCTTGATCAAGCAGGCGCTCTTCCCGATCTTGTTTAGTTTGCTGCTGAATAGGCAACATCTCAATGATGATTTCACCTGGCAAATCTGACTGGGCCACAATGACATGGACTGGCAAGCTGTCTTCTTGCTTGACGCGCAACAATTCTGAGTCGTAGCGCAAGGCGGCGAATTCATTGGCTTTAGCACCGACCAATGCATGCATTAACGGTTTTGAGTCTGTGAAAAAATTGAGAAAGGACTGACCTTCAAGGCTTCGACGCGACTGACCAATGACGTCCTCTAGTTCTGCGTTCACAAACACAATGACACCCTCATGGGTCAAAACGGCAATGGGCGTGGGCAACCAATCAAAGGCTTGGAAGCGCAAGTTTTGAGGCTCATGCTGCTTGAGGGACTTGATGGGTGCGGTCATCTGTGTCTCGTCCCTCTCACTTGATCTGGGCATTGGCAACGGGTGACGCATAGCGAGCAATCTCGCGCTGCAATGCTTGCAAATCTCGCTCAATGCGATCCAAGTTGGTTTTCAAGGCGGCAACTCTTTGGAGGTACTGCGCTTGGTGACGACTCTCACCCTCTAACAAAGCAGGCTGACCGTGGTTGTAATTGCGCACCAATTCGGCGTGTTGCAACATGAGTTTTTGACGCTCATCCTCCAGAATAGTGCGCGCCTGTGTCTGGCGTTGGTGCACATTAGGCGGATTGGATGAAACCGTCTGTGCGGTTTCTGATGGCCTGTCACCAGCGCTCACGACAGCATTTGGTTTGTTTAAATTCTGAACTTTTGTGCCAGCAATTTGTGTGTGATTTGAAATCTCAATCTTCTGACAAAGCGCTGGATTTTTTGGCTGATTGGTCAGCTCCTGACCACATTGATACACCGCTTGTTCTGCACTCGCAGAGAAAGCTGACAACGCACACCACACAAACATCCCGCCTTGCAGCGTGATCTTTAAGCGTGAAGAAAAATCGAAGTGCATTGTTTCATTTTCAAAATAAAAAAGGACGGCCTGAGCCGTCCTTTTTGAGGGTCGGGCTCAGGTGCCCCAACTCGCTGCAAATTACAGTGAGTAGTACATCTCGTATTCGATGGGGTGTACCGCTTGACGGAAGCGTGTGACTTCACCCATTTTCAATTCAATGTAAGCGTCAAGCATGGAGTCTGTGAACACGCCGCCTTTTGTGAGGAAGGCACGGTCTTTGTCCAAATACTCGAGCGCTTGATCCAAGCTGTGGCAAACGGTTGGCACCAATGCATCTTCTTCGGGAGGCAAATGGTACAAATCTTTGGTTGCAGCTTCGCCGGGATGGATCTTGTTTTCAACGCCGTCCAAACCAGCCATCATCAATGCCGCGAAGCAGAGGTAAGGGTTGGCCATTGGATCTGGGAAGCGCGCTTCAATGCGGCGACCTTTGTCAGATGCAACGTGAGGAATGCGAATAGAAGCAGAACGGTTGCGCGTAGTCTGACAAACCTGCATAGCCATTGCCTGCGAACAAGTTCTTACCGTCTTTCCAGATGGACTGGTGAACGTGCATGCCGGAACCATTGTCACCGACCAAAGGCTTGGGCATGAAAGTGGCAGTTTTGCCGTAGGCATTGGCCACGTTCCAAACAACGTACTTCAATGTTTGAGTCCAGTCAGCGCGCTGCACCAAAGTGCTGAAGCGTGTACCGATTTCGTTTTGACCAGCGCCAGCCACTTCGTGGTGGAACACTTCAACGGGAATGCCCATCTGCTCAAGAATCAGGGACATCTCTGCACGCATGTCTTGGGTGCTGTCAACGGGAGGCACTGGGAAGTAGCCACCTTTGACGGTAGGACGGTGACCGCGGTTGCCGCCTTCCATTTTGGTGCCTGTGTTCCAAGGCGCTTCGTAGTCGTCAATCTTGAAGAACGTACCGGACATGTCGCTGCCGAAACGAACGTCGTCGAACAAGAAGAATTCTGGCTCGGGTCCGAAGTAAGCGGTGTCGCCCAAACCGGATGCCTTCAAATAGGCTTCAGCGCGCTTGGCAATGGAACGTGGATCGCGGTCGTAGGCTTTGCCATCACCGGGTTCCAAAACGTCGCAACCCAAGATCAAAGTTGTTTCTTCGAAGAAGGGATCGATGTTGGCAGTGATGGGATCGGGCATCAACAACATGTCGGAGGCTTCGATGCCTTTCCAACCAGCGATAGAAGAACCGTCGAACGCGTGGCCGTCAGTGAACTTGCTCTCGTCAAAGTGGGAAATTGGCACTGAAACGTGCTGCTCTTTGCCACGGGTATCGGTGAAACGGAAATCAACAAATTTAACTTCGTTGTCCTTCACCATCTTCATCACGTCTGCGACGGTCTTTGCCATCAGATTCTCCTAAGGATGGGGTGTTGATAATTGGTTCTTCGGGAATGCAGTTTCTGTGCCAACTAGAGCGCGTCTCAACATTTACCCAAGACCGCTATTGTGCCCCGAGGAAGTCCTAGCCCTCGTCCTAAACACATGATTTTTTTACCCAAAATGATGCACCAGACGAAAGCAATAATGCACCATTATAGTGCAATTTAGTTCAACGCACCATTTCGGGGCCCAACTCGGTTTGAAAAGCCTTCAAACCCTCTTTCAAAGCTAAAAATGCCAATAGGGCACTGGATTCAGCGCCTTTAACGCCCAATTCAATGTGTTTACCCCACTTTGGGTGGTCGACGCTCGGCAGGCTGAACACCTTCACACCCGCATGCTCTCTTTCGATGGCTTCCATCAAGGGCGTCAGAGTGGCCTCCATGGCGCCAAACACAATGACCGACATTTCAATGCGTTTAGGTGCAACACCCCATGTTTGGCAGTAGGCATCGAGTTGCTCTTGCATCATCGGCCAGGCCATAACGGGAAAGCCAGGGACAAAATGAACCCGTCCTTGACCTTGGCCCTGGCAAGTGAAACCAGGAATCTTGTTGTAGGGATTGCGAATGATGCTGACACCTTGAGGAAAAGTCCCCATGTTCAAACGATGGAGGTTGTCTTCTCGGTGGGGCTCAAAGGGCAAGCCTTGCTCTAGGGCCACATCGCGCATGCGTTCCACAATCAGCGCTTTTGCTTCAGGGTGCAAAACAAGATCGAGGCCCAATGCCTTGGCAGCACACTGACGCGTGTGATCGTCTGGGGTGGCGCCAATGCCACCACAAGAAAACACCACATCACCCGAAGCAAAGGCGCGGCGCAAAACTTCTGTAATTCGCTCAGGGGAGTCGCCCACATATTCAGCCCATGCCAATTGCAAGCCGCGCTCGTTGAGCAGTTCGATGAACTTTGGCAGGTGTTTGTCGGTGCGTTTGCCTGACAAAATTTCATCGCCAATGATGATGAGGCCAATGTCAGGGGCCTTGGATGTTGAGGAGGTGTTCATAAGATGATTTCTTGTCTTAACTCATCCAAAGCTTGCATCAGCATGTGCGCAAACCACAAGGAGGAAAAGATAAAGACCAAGGTGTAGATCCAAACTGCAATAGGAATGAGGATGACAAAGGCTGCGGCAAACAACGCGCCTGAAGCCCAGATGACACTGGGTGCTGCGCCCAGCATGCCAGTCACAACACCCATGCCCAAAAGTTGAAACCGATATCGCGACATTAGCTCGATGCGTTCTGGTTTTGTGGCGTGCTCGGCCAAAACGTCATAGGCCATGACCCTGTAAGTCATCCAACCCCAAATAAGAGGCGGCAATATAAATGCCACGAAGGGCAACCACCACAAAGGCAGCGTTAAGACAAACACCATCAAGGACAAGCTGACAGACAACATCGTCCAACCCACACTTTGCAAAAGGGAGCCACCTTGTTTTTTTACCAAGTTCGGAAACCGACGGTCTGATACCAAATTAACCAAAGCGGGTGTGATCATGAAAGAAACCGCCACCAAGGACATGATCATGACCAAAGGGGTCACCGCAAAGATAATGATCAAAGGCGCAATGACGGCTTTCAAATTGAGCAAACCCATTCGCTCTAACCAGATCGATGCCCAACCCATAACACTGCTGGCATCGATCCATGCACGCACTTGACTGACTGCCAATTCCCAATACATGGCACCCAAGCCCATGACAATGACGGCCATCAAAATCAAGGGCAACAGTGACAGCAATATCACCTTGGGATGAATGCAATAGGCGACTGCTCGCCAAAATGAATCCATCACATGTCTCATGATTGCGAATTGTTTGAAATCATGCGCATCAAACCCAGCTTTTGCTGCGCCCAAAAACCTTGACCATAATCGCGGCCATTTTCAACTTGGTCGCGCACACCCGTTGGGTCATAGCGATTGGAAAAATCAGCGGTGCCAAACATCATGTCCCACCATGGAAACAGCACGCCAAAATTGTGGCCGCCCAAAGTTTGCCGGCCTGCCGATTCATGACCAATGCCAACGCTGTGGTGCAGACGGTGAAATCGAGGACTGACCCACAAGCGATCACCCAGCCAACCAAAGCTGCATTTGAAATTGGCGTGTTGAAAGTTTTCACTCAATTGGCCAATGGCAATCAAGGCCACAAACTGCCCCGGTCCAACACCAATCAGCTTGGCAACCACAGACAGCACAAGTGCGGTGATGATGTCGTCCAGCAAATGATTTCGATTGTCCGTCCACTGGGTCATTTGCCGTTGCGAGTGATGCAAAGAATGGAGCGCCCACCAAGCATTGAACTGGTGCTGGCCGCGGTGAATGAAATAGTTGACCGCATCAAAAACCACCAAATAAATGACAAAGCTCACCACCGCGGTGTCTGTCACACCTGGCCAGACAGCGTCTAAATTGAAGGTGGGCAGCCCGTGAACGCGCAGCATGCCAAAGGCTGTTTCAATCAAGTTTTCAAACGTGAAAAACATGAACAGCTTGAACAAACCCAGTCGGTGAATCAAGGTATAGATGACATCCACTTTGACGGCATCGGGCGACACCACTGGCTCGGCTGGTTTCCATTTCTCCAAGGGAGCGATGACCAGAACCATCACCAGAATTTGGACAATGCCAACCATGAGCCACCCCGTGCCTTCATAGGCGACGTCTAGCAAATTGC
Organism: Limnohabitans sp.; assembly: GCA_044360785.1. Classification (GTDB taxonomy): domain Bacteria; phylum Pseudomonadota; class Gammaproteobacteria; order Burkholderiales; family Burkholderiaceae_C; genus Limnohabitans_A. The sequence goes on along the minus strand of JBIKJX010000071.1, from coordinate 1,337 downwards.
CAGCGCCTAAGAAAAAAGCAATCGGCTGCACCACACTCTCAAACAAAACCAATTGCAAGAATGCAAAGCCATCGATCAAGAATTCAAAAAAAGAAGAAAGCATGTTTTGGCAGATGGGTCCCAAGTGATTTAAATTTGCTTCGCTTCATTCATGGAAGCTTGGGCATTTTGTAAGCCTCGGGGACGAGTTTCGAATATTGCGGGTGGTAACGCAAACTGGCAAAACAAAAACCCTTTTCTTTCAAGCCCACAATCAAGGGCTCCAGCACCGCAGGGGCCCATGGATCTTGTCGGGACCAAATGCCCAAATGCGCCACCAAGATGTCGCCACTTCGGATGTTCTTCAATGCATTCTTTAACAAGCTGGCGTTGCTGTAAGTTTGACTTGGCAGCTCATCACCCAAAAAACCGGCGGGCGACCATCCCACATGCGTATACCCACACGAAGCGGCTGCCTTGATGAGTTCAGGCGAAGTTTTGCCACCAGGCGCTCTGAACAAGGGCAAAGTGGGACGACCTGTCAGCGCTTCAAGCCTTTGAGACGCCTTGTTCAAATTGGCACAATAGTCTGCCGTGTTCCAAATTAAATCTTTGCCCGCGTTGTCTCCTGCGCTGGGGCGAATTTTGAAGCGCTTGCCCTCTAAATTGGCGCGCCAATAGGCATGGTCAAACGTGTGGCTGGCAAAGTCATGGTTTTCTGCCCCTCTGTCCTTCCACCAAGGCGCCCAATGATTGCCTAAGCTGCCATCGCCTTCCTGCGTCTTTTCATTCGCGCCAAAAAATGTGACGGGAACTTGATGCTGCCTCAGCACTTTCGCAATCAGTGGCGCAACGCCCATGTGTCCAGTGTCAAAGGTCAAGTACACAGGCTTTTGGCAGGCAGGCAAAGGCTGAGCGACACTGGGTGCGACTTCTAAAAGCGCAAGAAAGACAAAGACAAGCGCCTGCCCTGACGCCAACGACTGAGATAAAAATTTATTGACGAGGCGCATGATCCAAGGTCCAAACACCATGCGGTGATTTGCCCACTTTGATCTGCCGCACAACCTTGCGGGTGGTCATGTCTATGACCGATAACTTTTGTGCCCACCGTGATGACAGCAAGATGGTTTTACCGTCGGCTGTGATGTCCATGCAATCTGGACCTGTCGGACCCGGATATTGGTCAACCACATTCAAGGTGGTGTAGTCAATTTTGCTGATTGAATTGGCGACGCGATTGCTGACCAACACATGCTGTTTATCACCTAAAGCACGAAACGCATGCGCACCTTTTCCAGTTTTGATGTGTTTAATTTTTTTGGCTGGTCCGTTAGAAACATCAAAAACCTCCACAC
>JBIKJX010000070.1:0-8199 GCA_044360785.1 Limnohabitans sp. | reverse complement strand
GAGTACATCGGGCCAGGCGACAGGCTGGGCACATTCGAGTACGAAACCTGGCTCGATGCGCACCCTCCTCTCGACAAATTAGAAGGTCCCAAGGACGAGTGGGATGCCATTGCTGTCAGCTACACCAGTGGCACCACCGGCGACCCCAAAGGTGTTGTCACGCACCACCGAGGCGCTTATCTAAATTCAGTCAGCAATGTGGCCACCTGGACCATGCCGCATTTTCCAATCTACCTCTGGACATTGCCCATGTTCCATTGCAATGGGTGGTGTTTCCCTTGGACTGTGGCCATGTTGGCAGGTACACACGTGTGTTTGAGACGGGTCGAAGCCCAGCCCATCTTAGATGCCATGCGACAGCAAGGCATTACACATTACTGCGCTGCCCCGATCGTTCACAGCCTTATCTACAACGCACCCGATGCAATGCGGACTGGCATCACACAGCAAGTCAAGGGGATGGTGGCAGGTGCAGCGCCGCCTGCAGCCATGATTGAGGGCATGGCCAAAATTGGCTTCGACATCACCCATGTTTATGGACTGACCGAAGTTTATGGTCCCGCCAGTGTGGCTGTAAAGCGTGAATCTTGGACGCACGAAAGTCTGTCTGAACAGACTCGATTAAATGGCAGGCAAGGTGTCCGATATGTCTTGCAAGAAGGCATGACCGTTCTCAATCCTGAGACTTTGGAAGAGTGCCCAGCCGATGGCAGTACCATGGGCGAGATCATGTTCAAGGGCAACATTGTCATGAAGGGTTATTTAAAGAACCCAAAAGCTACGCAAGAAGCCTTTGCTGGCGGGTGGTTTCACACTGGCGACTTGGCCGTCATGGAGTCCGACCGCTATGTCAAGATCAAGGATCGCAGCAAAGACATCATCATTTCAGGCGGTGAAAACATCAGTTCGCTGGAAGTCGAAGATGCTTTGTACAGACACCCATCTGTTTTGGCATGCGCTGTGGTGGCCAAGCCTGATGTCAAATGGGGCGAGTCGCCTGTTGCGTTCGTTGAGTTGAAAGTGGGCGCAATGGCAACCCAAGAGGATTTGATTTTGCATTGCAAGTCTTTACTGGCAAGCTACAAAGTTCCCAAAGACATCCGATTTGAAGAAATTCCAAAAACATCCACCGGAAAAATTCAAAAATTCCAGTTAAGAGAACGTGCCAAAGGCGCATCAATTTATTCACTAGGCCTATCACATGACCGCACCTGATTCACCATTTGTCATTCGTTCTGACGACGAACGTGGCGTCACTACACTCACGCTAAATCGCCCTGCGTCCTTCAATGCACTCAGTGAAGGCATGTTAAATGCCCTTCAAGCAGAGCTGGATGATTTGGCAAGAAGTCAAAAACTTCGCGTATTGGTCATCGCAGCTTCAGGCAAAGCATTTTGCGCGGGTCACGATTTAAGGGAAATGCGCGCTGAGCCATCTTTGGATTACTACCAAAAACTATTCGCACAATGCGGCCACATGATGCTCAGCATTCAAAAACTGCAAGTGCCCGTGATTGCAAAGGTGCAAGGCATTGCCACCGCAGCAGGTTGTCAACTTGTAGCGCAATGTGATTTGGCAGTCGCTTCAGCCGACGCTAAGTTTGCAGTGAGCGGCGTCAATCTGGGTCTTTTCTGTTCTACACCCAGTGTGGCCTTGTCACGCAATTTGTCTCGCAAAGCCGCATTTGAAATGTTAGTCACAGGCGATTTTTTATCGCCTCAAGAGGCTTTGAATCAGGGATTGATCAACAAAATTGCCGATTCAGACAAATTAGATGAGGTACTGGATTCATTGATCCAAAAAATATTGGCCAAACCCCCAGTTGCACTGGCCATGGGCAAAGAGCTGTTTTATATGCAACTTGAAACAGGCATTGAAAAAGCCTACGAGTATGCAACGCAAACCATGGCTTGCAACATGATGGACAACAGTGCACTTGAAGGCGTTCAAGCCTTCATCGAAAAACGCAAACCCAATTGGTCTTGACTAAATTTAGACAGCTATATCGATAAATACTCGGCCCGCCTCAATTTTCACTGGCCAGGATTTAACGGATTCAGTCGCGGGGCCACAGCCCACTGTGCCATCACGCACATCAAATAAAGCTTGATGAAATGGGCACTCGACATAGTTGCCTTCCACAAAACCCTCGCACAATTTGGCGTTGCCATGGCTGCACACGTTGTTGATGGCAAAGACACCATCGTCTACTTTAAAGATCGCAATGTCGTGGTCTTGTGGCGTGACCGCAATCCCTGCACCTTCAAACAAATCTGCCTCTGCGGCAACGTCAATCCATTGGCTCATGATTAGATGGGATAGATGATGGAATTGGGAATCATCTCGCTGTCGTAGATGCACAAACGCTCAGCAAATTTGAAACCCTCGGGGGTTTGAACAATGATGTCCAAATAGCGACCGACATTGAAAACTGTGCTTTCGTGGTCGAGTTTGGTTCTAAACACTGCATAGTTGGCTTCGCAGTAAATGCGACCCTCTTCTTCTTTGCGAACGATTGGTGTGCCCACCACATGACGTTGGTAGTAAGGGTCGTGGTACAAAGTTTCAGAGATGCCATAAACCCGATCTTTCAGCATGCCTTTGCTGGTCAAAGACAATGTAGACAAAGGAAAACCTCTTTCATGATTTTCTCGGGGCTGAATTTTGTAAATGCATTGCTCTGTAAAAAACTCCGGCCACAGATCCCATTGACCGCTGTCGACTGCGCTGGTGTAAGTGGCATAAAGTTGTTGGATTCCAAACCAAGTTTGCATGTCCACCATGATCAAGCCTCCATCACTTTGCGCCAGTACTGATACATGCCCCTAATCAGGGTCTCCGTCACCATGTGGTCCGTCTCACCCACATCACGCCCACCCAATTCAGCCAAGGTGCGGTGATTGGGTTTGGTTTCAAAGGCCTGCTGTGAAAACTCAATGACTTCACCATCATCTGCAGAGACAAAACCTGCGGGGCCAAACAAATTGGCTTGACGCAGTCTGCGTTCTGTCATCTCGGGGGTGTCGTCTTCAAACCCAAAATGCGTCCAGACAAAGTCGAAGGCACCATGACCATCAGGTTGAATATGGCGGGTCGACACGCTGTTCACTTGTTGCTGAAAAATAACACTAGGAAACAAAGTCATCATGACAGCAGTTGGCCCGCCCCACCACGCTTCAGGCACGATGTCCAAAAAGCTAGGATCATGCAACTGCATGCTGGCCTTGAAACTACTGACTTGCGTCACATCAGACGAGGCGCCCTTTGCCTCACCGGCACTGCCACGTGTCGAGATCATGGCGGCATGACGATGATGATCATCCATGCGCAGTTCACTACGATTGTCTGCGCGCCAAAGTCCGAAGGTCACAAACCAAGTGTGCAGCAATCCTGGGTGATAGGGGTCTTTGATGTTCTCTTGCATCAATTTCCAATTGCCTGGAATCCGCTGACGGTTGTAACCCAGTATTTTCAGCTGTCGCCCATTGAAAAGTCGATCAAAGTACCTCAGGATGGTCGGACCCATGTAGTCTTCAAGGGATGCCACATCATGGTCAAAGGACGCAAAGACAACGCCACCGCGAACGGCTACTTTCAATGCATTGAGCCCATGATCTTTGGGATCAAAGTCAGCAGGCATTCCGCCATTCACCTTCCCGTCTTGACGCACACCGCGCCTGAATGGAACGCCTTGTAACTTGCCATCCAAGGCATAACTCCATTGGTGATAGGGGCACACCAATTCCTTTTTATTGCCATGTCGCTCACGGCAAAATGCCATGCCGCGATGCGCGCACACATTTTCAACCACATGAATTTGACCATCTTGGGCGCGTGTCATCACGACAGAACGCTCCCCCACAACCGTACGTTTGAAATCACCGATGTTTGGAATTTCTGCGACCAAGCCGACATAGCTCCAATGCGCTTTGTAAAAAAAACGCTCAAGCTCTTTTTTATGAATATTTTCTTGGGTGTAGACCGCAAAAGGAATGCGACTGGTTCCCTCTGTTTCCCAATGAATTGGATGCTCTGACATGTGCGCTTGTCTCCACAAGATTTTTAACTCAGATCATGCCAGTCAAATAAAATAAGTAAATCTTAATTTAAATATAATAATTATTTGATTTTCAAATAATAGGCAATCTCATGGAACTGGCCAAACTGGACCTCAATTTGTTGTTGGTGTTTCATCATCTTCTGCTTTTAAAAAGAGTTTCAGCGGTTGCAGAATTGTTGAACATGAGCCAACCTGCTGTCAGCAGTGCCTTAGGAAGACTAAGAGCCAGCCTGGACGACGAATTGTTCATTCGCACGCAAGGCGGTATGACGCCTACCCCCTACGCACTCCAATTGGCTGATCCAGTCGCCATGGCACTCGATGCACTGCAACAAGCTTTAAACATCAGGGCTGACTTTGACCCCTCTGCCAGCCATCGAAACTTCACAATTGCACTCAATGATGTAGGAGAAATGTATTTCTTACCTGTTCTGGTCAACGCATTGACTAAAGCAGCGCCTGCGGTCACCTTACAAGTGGTCAGCGTTGCCCAGACTTCACTCAAAGACGACATGTCTAGTGGCAAGATCGATTTGGCCATGGGCCTGTTACCCCAACTACAAGCTGGCTTCTTTCAACAAGCTTTGTTCAAACAAAAATACATTTGCTTGATGCGAAAAAAACACCCCTTGGCGCAATCCCACAGCATCAGTTCGCAGGCATTTTTTGCGGCTGAGCATGTTCGTGTTTTGGCCACTGGTACTGGACATGGCCGAGTCGATTTGGCCATGGATCAGCAAAAACACAAACGCAAAGTGCGACTGACCGTTCCACACTATGTGGCTTTGGGTGAAGTTTTACAAAATGCCAACTTGATTGCGGTGGTGCCAGAACGCTTTGCCCATCGCATTGTGAAACCCTTTGATTTGGTGATGCGCGATCTCCCCATCAAGATTGAAGACAGCGCGATTCACCAATGTTGGCATGGCCATTTACACCGTGATCCGGGGCATCAATGGTTACGCCAATTGATGCGAAAACTCTTTGGAGATCAAGCAACCCTTGGCGAGGAACAAGCCATTGGATAACTTAAAACGGCAAGCCAACATAGTTCTCAGCCAGCGAACTTTGCGCCGCATCTGAAGAGAACAAATAGGCCATTTCAATTTCTTGCAACCTTTGGTCGTATTCGCTGGAATCTGGAAAGGTATGCAGCAAAGTGGTTAACCACCAAGAAAATCTTTGTGCTTTCCAAACGCGTCCCAAGGCTTTTTCAGAGTAATTGTCCAAACCAGAACTGTCGCCTTTGAGGTAGTGATTGACAAAGCCATGGTACAAATAATAAATGTCTGAGCCAGCTGTATTCAAGCCACGGGCACCGGTGGGGGGGACGATGTGCGCGGCATCACCTGCCAAAAACAAATTGCCATAACGCATCGGTTCCGCCACATAAGAGCGAAGCGGTGCAATTGATTTTTCAATGGTGGGCCCTGTGATCAATTGCTCAGAAACTTCGCTGGGCAAACGACGTTTCAACTCTTCCCAGAAAGCCTCATCCGACCAGTTCTCAACTGAGTCTGCCAATGGCACCTGAATGTAGTAGCGACTTAACACCTGCGAACGCAATGAACACAAGGCAAAACCGCGAGGGTGTTTGGCGTAAATCAATTCTGGTGAAACAGGTTTGGTTCGAGACAAAACGCCAAGCCAGCCGAAGGGGTATATCTTTTCATACTCCTTCAGAACATCACCCGGTATGGACTTGCGACTCACACCATGAAAGCCATCCGCACCAATGATGAAATCACAATCAATTCGCTGTTCGACACCACTCACGCTGTAGGTCACGTAGGGCTTGTCAGACTTCAGGTCGTGTGGCTGAACATCCTCCGCACTGTGGATGACGATGCCATTCATGCGATCGCGAGCTTCGTACAGATCGCGTGTTAGCTCAGTTTGGCCGTACACCATGACCGAATTTCCGCCACTGTATTTGTGCAAATCAACACGATTGAGTTTGTTGCCATGCGCCAAATAAAACCCATCGTGAATTTCACCCTCGCGGTCCATGCGGTCACCGCATTGCGCCTCTCTCATGAGTTTGGCAAAGCCATTTTCCAAGACACCTGCACGAATGCGACTTAGCACATAGTCTCGCGTTTGCCGCTCGAGAACCACGGTTTCAATGCCCTTTAAATGGAGCAATTGAGAAAGCATGAGCCCCGAAGGACCGCCCCCAATGATGCAAACTTGAGTTTTCATTTTTACGTCTCCCTAGAACTTGACCTGCGTCAATTTACTTAATGAGGTGAAAGATACGCCTGAAGGCGCTCAACAGGAATGGCTGAAACTGGCGAAAACTTGTACATTTCGAACATGGAAAAACAAGCATCCAACATACAGAGCTACAGCCTTTTTGGCGAATCAACGCATTTACCCGATGTGCTGCATTGCGAGACCATTGCAGACCGATCGGTGTTGCACGATTGGGAACTGGCACCCCACAGGCATGCGCGTCTGCATCAGGTCTTGTTGGTGGAAAAAGGCGGTGGTTCAGTCACATTGGATGGCAAAACGCATGTTTTGAGCAGAGGGTCTTTGGTCAATGTGCCACCTGAGCATGTTCATTCATTTCGGTTTGAAAAAGGCACCCATGGCTGGGTGACGACCTTGGCTGACGAATTGATGGACCAACTGTTGGTCGGTGTCGGCACCCTGCGATCAGAACTTAACCAAGCAAGCGTGCTGCTCGCTGACCCATGGGTCACCCAGACCGTCCATCAAATCTGGCTTGAATTTTCGGCCCAAGAAAAGGCCAGAGCTTTGGTTCTGCGGGGACTCAGTGGGGTTTTGTTAGGGTGGATTGCTAGGCAACTTCAAGAAGAAACGAGTGAGGCCAAACTGAATGAATCAGCCTTGGTTCAACGCTTCAAGGCCTTGATTGAGCAAAACTACACCGCCCACTGGACTGTCAATCAGTACGCCAAAGCATTGTCGATTTCCCCTACCCATTTGAGCCGACTCACCCGGTCTGCCAATGGCATCAGCGCATTGCGCATGATTGAGGCGAGATTGATGCGGGAAGCTCGCCGTAATCTGGCTTATACCAACTTGAGCATTTCAACCATCGCTTATGCCTTGGGCTTTTCAGACCCTGCCTATTTTTCTCGAGTTTTCACAAGAGATGCGGGTGTCTCCCCCAAGGTATTTCGATCTCAAATTTAAATGTTCTACCCAAGTGAAAGAACTGAATTGGCTGGCAATGAATGGATGATCTTTGACTCTAGTCGGTCATAAATTGGGGATAAATTTATTTCACTATATAAAATTTGATATCAAAATATTTCATTTCCCCCCTATCAGCGCTGTGTCAGGGGTAACTTTTAAGATCTAATACTAGGTTGCAAGATTTACGGTTGCACAACAATATCGAGGAAGCAAATGGCTAACGAAAAATCCAAAATCATTTACACACTGACCGATGAAGCCCCTTTGTTGGCGACAGCGGCCTTTTTGCCAGTCATTCGTACTTTTGCAGCACCCGCTGGCATTGACGTCGAAGCCAGCGACATTTCACTGGCTGCGCGAATTTTGGGCGAATTTTCCGACATGTTGCCTGAGGCACAACGGATCCCCAACAACCTGGCTGCTTTGGGCAAGTTAACCCTCAAGCCCGAAGCCAACATCATTAAATTGCCCAACATCAGTGCCTCAGTTGGCCAATTGAACAACGCCATCAAAGAGTTGCAGTCAAAAGGCTACGCCCTGCCTGACTATCCTGACAACCCCAAGACAGATCAAGAAAAAGCCATCAAAGCTCGCTACTCCAAGTGCACAGGTTCTGCCGTGAACCCCGTTTTGCGTGAAGGCAACTCCGACCGCCGCGCACCACGTGCCGTCAAAGAATTCGCCCGCAAAAACCCGCACAGCATGGCACCATGGAGCCAAGCTTCACGCTCGCATGTGTCTCACATGCACCATGGCGATTTTTACCATGGTGAAAAATCGATCACCATTGAACGTGCGCGTGATGTGAAGATGGAGCTCATCACCAAGAGCGGCAAAACCATTGTCCTCAAGCCAAAGGTTTCCCTCGTCGACCGCGAAGTCATTGACAGCATGTTCATGAGCAAGAAAGCTTTGGAAGCTTTCTACGAAAAAGAAATTGAAGATGCACACCAAACAGGCGTGATGTTCT
>JBIKJX010000069.1:0-8257 GCA_044360785.1 Limnohabitans sp. | reverse complement strand
ATCAAATACAGGGGTGCGCCGCCAATGCCTTTGATCGCGGGTAGGCGCAACTCCATCGGTCCTGTGGGGACATCGACGGGTTGTGCACCCATGTCGAGTGCGCGGGCGTAGGCCTTGTGCGAATCTTTGACGCGAAATGCCAAGGCGCATGCGCAAGGACCATGCTCGGCGGCAAAGTAGCCCGCCAAACTTTTGGGTTCGCGATTGACGATGAAATTGATATCCCCTTGGCGATAAAGTACGACATCTTTAGAGCGGTGCTTTGCCACCAAAGAAAAGCCCATCTTTTCAAACAGAGGCTCTAGGACCCCAGCCACAGGGGATGCAAATTCCACAAACTCGAAGCCACACAAACCCATCGGGTTGTCAAACAAATCAGCCATGACGCTCTCCAGAAATTAATTGCGCCTCAAACCACCGGTACTTCTGTCCAGTCCGTAGTGTAGTTGGGTGAGCGTCTTTCTTGGCGCATTTGCCATTCGCTGTAGGCCCCTTGCGTGGAAACTTTGACGGCGCCACGGCCGAAGCGTTTGTTGAGTGCGTCCAAGGTTTGCATGAGCGTGCCTTGTGCGGGCAGAGGCTCTTCAAGCAAGTCGCCTTGATGATGCGTCACAGGACTGATTTCGCTCAGCATGATGCCAGCTTTTTTGTACTGATACTCGGGCTTGTACATGCGCTCGCACAGCGCATCCACCCACCTGAAAATAACCAAGCTGTCGTTGGTGGGGTAGGGCAGTGGTACCGCCAAGCTGGGACTGTATTGCGGCAAGTCTTTTCTAAAACGGTTGGTGTGCAAGAACACCTGAATGACCGCTGCTTGGCTGTTTTGTGCACGCAGTTTGGCGCAGGCATTGGCCACAAATGTAGACAGTGCGTCTTTTAAAACGGGCAGTTCTGTGACCATGTTGCCAAACGAGCGACTAGAAATAATTTGCTGTTTGTCGGGCGTGACTTCTTGCAAATCGACGCACGGAATTTCTTGCAACTCGCGCTGTGTTTTTTCGATCACGACACCAAAGTCGGCGCGCAACGTGGGCGTGTGTGCTGTTTTTAAATCTTGTACCGTGCGAATGTTGTACTCGGCCAAGCGCTTGGTGAGCTTGCGGCCTACGCCCCATACTTCGCTCACAGGCAACTGTGTCAGTAGTTTGTCTTTTTGTACCTCGGTGAGCGCATTGAAATTAAAAACACCTTGTGAACGCGGATGCTTTTTGGCCACATGGTTGGCCAGTTTGGCCAGTGTTTTGGTGGGCCCAATGCCCACGCACACCGGAATACCTGTCCATTGCACGACGCGCTGGCGCATGGCGTAACTGACCTCGCGCAAGTTGGGTGTACCCGTCAGATCGACAAAGCACTCGTCAATGGAATACACCTCTGAGCGCGGTGAATATTCGCTCAAAATTTGCATGACGCGGTTGGACAAATCGGCGTACAAAGCGTAGTTGCTGCTGAGGGCAAAAACGCCATGCGCCTTCACCAAGTCTTTACACTCAAACCAAGGCTGCCCCATGCGCACGCCCAAAGCCTTGGCCTCGTTGGAACGAGACACAACACAGCCATCGTTGTTGGACAACACCACCACAGGCACGTTGCGCAGGTCGGGGCGGAACAAACGTTCGCAACTGACGTAGAAGTTGTTGCAGTCGACCAAAGCGAACTGTTGCACAGGTTGTTGTCCTTGCGAAGTCATGTGCGTGCACCTCTCAATACAACTTGTGCAAGTTGTAAGTGACCACGCCCCAAATGCTGAGCTCCTCGCCGCTCTTGACCACAATGGGTGGGTACAAATTGTTTTCGGCCACGAGCTTGACCACACCGCCGCGCCGGTACAAACGCTTGACGGTGAACTCGTTGTTGAGCACGGCCAACACAATGTTGTTGTGCTTGGCTTCAATGGACCGATCGATGACCAAGGCATCGCCTTCGTAAATGCCAGCGCCCACCATGGAGTCGCCCTTCACTTTGAAAATGAAGGTTGCCTCTTTGTTGCGAATGAGATGGTCATTGAGGTCAATGCGCTTTTGCGTGTGGTCGGCCGCAGGCGAAGGAAAGCCCGCGGGCACTTTCCAGGTGCACATGTTGAGCCACAGCTTGGTGGCAGTGGCGTCTAGGGGTTGAGGCGTTATGAAAGCATTTGTAGGCATGCTGAAATATACTGTATAAAAATACAGTATAGTAACGAAAATACCACTTCGCAAGTTGCCAGGCTAGGGGCTGTGAGTGCCAATTCAATGGAAGGGACATTTTGAAATAGCGGTGCATACGCCCGCACGCCATTGGTATATTGAGTTTTTATAAAACTGTGAAGACCTCACCATGCTAGACCGTCGCTTATTTTTAGGAGCTGGCATTGCTGGCGCATCTGCACTCACTTTCTCGTCCGTGTGGTCGCAGTCTGCCCCCAACTTTGGGCTACCCGACCTGCCCGCTGTAGGCTACAAGCGCATGAAATTTGGCAGCATGGAAATCATCGCCTTGAACGATGGCGCAGTGCGTCGTCCCTTGGGCGAAGAGTTTGTGACCAACGCGCCGCTCGAGCAAGTCAAAGCCTTGCTGGCCAGCCAAAATCTGCCCACCGACTACATCGATGTGCCCTACACCCCCTTCTTGTTGATCAATGGCGATCAGCGCTATTTGTTTGACACTGGCTTTGCCGACAACGGCCCACCCACCACCGGCAAGCTGGCTGCCCAATTGGCCGCTGTCGGACTCAAGCCCACCGACATCAACAACGTGGTGTTGAGCCACTTCCATGGCGATCACATCAATGGTCTGCGCAACAAAGCTGGCCAGTTGGTTTATCCCAACGCCCGCGTCCATGTGCCCGCACCCGAGCATGCTTTTTGGATGGACGACGCCCGCATGGAAGCTGCACCTCCCGCCATGAAAGGCGCCTTCATGGGCGTTCGCCGTGCGCTAGGCAATTTGGGTGGCGATCAGTTGGTTAAATTTGAACCCGGTGCGGTGGTGGCGCCTGGCATTACTTCTGTTGCCGCCTTTGGTCACACCCCCGGTCACACATTGTTCCGTATGGACTCTCAAGGCCAATCGTTTGCGTACGTAGCAGACATCACCAACGTGCCTTCATTGTTTGCCCGTGCCCCCGATTGGTCTGTGGTGTTTGACATGAACCCCGCCATGGCGCGCGCATCACGCCGCCGCATCTTTGACATGTTGGTCAAAGACAAAATGATGGCAGGTGGTTTCCATTTCCCCTTCCCAGCGTTTGGCACGATGGAAGCCAGTGGCAATGGGTACCAGTTCAAGCCTGTGGCAGCGTAATACAAATGCCCTTGACTTAATTAACGATATGGTTAATTATTCGGGGCATGAGTGTCCAAAAATCATCATCCATCACCAAAACGCGAGACGCTGAAAGGTCTCGCGCAATCATTCTGAATGCTGCCCTCGAAGAGTTTGCACTCTTTGGTTTGGGCGGCGCAAGAATTGACCGCATTGCGGAGCGGTCCAGCCTCAACAAGAGGTTGATTTATTACTATTTCACAGACAAAGATCAACTCTTTCAAGCGGTGCTCGAGAGCGCCTACGAGCAAATTCGCGAAAAAGAAAAAGAACTCAATCTGCAATCGCTTGAGCCAACCGCCGCAGTGCGAACTTTGGTTGAATTCACCTGGAATTACTACCTCGAGCACCCAGAGTTTTTAACCCTGCTTAACAGCGCAAATCTGCACAAAGCAAGGCATATCCAAGAGTCTCCCAACGCGCGAGCGCTGAACTCGCCCTTGATTGAGTTGTTGGGTGCTATCTTAGAGAAGGGTCGGCTCTCTGGTGAGTTCCGGGGTGGCATCGATCCAGTGCAGCTTTATGTGTCTATCGCTGCGTTGTCATATTTTTATTTGTCCAACAATTTCACCTTGTCATCCATCTTTGGCCGCGACTTGATGAGTCCCAAAGCCAAGAGTGAGCGCTTGTCTCACATGTGTGAAGTGATCCTAGGGTATGTCCTGAGGAACTAGATTTGTTTGGATATTGACAGCTTATTGGTCCTCTCTAGAATTAACTGAATGGTGAATTGACAGGTCATTTCACCGCAATGATTTTTCACCCAATGGAGATATGTCATGAAGTTCACTCGTCGCCCTGTATTTGCTTTGATGTTGGCTGCCTTGCTTGCAACCCCTGCATTTGCCCAGTGGAAACCAACTAAACCCATTACATTGATCGTGCCTTGGGCCCCAGGTGGCTCCACCGATCAGGTAACGCGAGTCACAGCAGCTGAACTTGAAAAACACTTGGGTCAAAAAATCATCATCTTGAATCAACCAGGTGCTTCAGGTTCAGTGGGAACAAAGAACGCATTGGAAGCGGCCAAAGACGGCTACACCTGGACTGCAGGTGGTGCCAAGGACTTGGGTAACTACAAAGTCTTGGGCATGATCGACACAAGTATCAAAGATTGGAACTTGTACCTCAACGTCGCGCACGTTGCAGTCATTGGTGTCAACGCCGACACACCTTACAAGACCATGCCAGATTTGCTGAAGGCCATGAAAGAAAAACCTGGCACCGTGTCGGTGGCAACAGCGGGCGTTAACTCGAGCGGCCACGCTGCCATTGAAGCTTTGGCCCGCGCCGCAGGCATTACTTACAAGCATGTGACCTATGACGGTGGTGCCCCAGCAGCAGTCGCCGCAGGTTCCGGTGAGACTCAAGTGACAACGCAGCTGGCAGCGGAACAAACCGACATGATTCGTGCCAAGAAAATTCGACCTTTGGCTGTGGTGAGCGACAAGCCGCTCGAGATGGAAGGCGTTGGAACAGTACCGCCGCTGTCTCAATTCATTCCAGGCTTTAAAGATCCCATCAATTACTTCGGTATTTTTGTACCCAAATCGGTCCCTGCAGAGGTCACCCAAACGCTCGACAAAATTTGGGCAACTGAAATGGTCAAAAACGTTGCTTTACGCAACTACGCGCAATCTCGTGGTGCCATGTTTGCACCCATGTATGGTGCAGATGCGCAAACTGCGGTGTTCCCTGCCATTCAAGCCTATGCCTGGACTCAGCATGCGGTAGGTAAAGCCAAAGTTTCGCCCGACACGGTCGGTATTCCTAAGCCCTAATTGACCCAGACAATATTAGGCAAACTGATTATGTCGAAAGTCTCGAGCTCCTCACGGTCTGACTTGTGGGGAGGCTTTTGCTGGATTGTTGTTGGAGCGTTCATTCTGTTTGAATCCATCAGAATGGAACGCTTTGACAACATGGGCGCCACGCTTTACACCTATCCAGGCTTTGTACCGGGTGCCATCTCATGTTTAATTGTTTTGCTTGGCCTAGTCATGATCATGAGAGGTTTAAAAAGCAAAGTAGTCGCAGATGAAAATGCCGATCCTTTGTTCAATAAAAGGTTTGTCATCTCTTTGATATGCATGCTGGTCTTTAGCCTGGTCTTACTAGCGCACGCACATTTTTTGGTTGCAACCGCTTTGTTTGTTGGTGCGTTCACTTTCCTCTTTGCAAACGAAGAAACGCCTCTGTTGAAGCGCCTCATCAGTGCAAGCATCAACGGCATCATTTCCAGTTGTGTTGTTTATTTCTTGTTCCAAGAAGTTTTCTTGGTCAGATTACCTTGAGGTCGATCGATGTTTGATGGACTTATCGCGTTTGGTCAATCCATCGCAAATTTTTCAACGCCTGAAATAATTTTTTACGCATTGTTGTCGTCCCTGGTCGGGGTCATCATGGGCGCATTGCCTGGCTTGACGGCCACCATGGCGCTGGCCCTCATGACGACGCTGACTTTGAAGTTGCAACCCAACCAAGCGCTTCTGATTCTCATCTGCACCTATGTGGGCGCTATTTATGGCGGTTCGCGTTCTGCCATTCTTTTAAATATTCCGGGTACGCCTGCATCAGCTGCATCTTGTTTAGATGGTTATGCGTTAGCTAAACAAGGTCTGGCTGGACGAGCCATGGGAATTGCAACAACAGGGTCAGTTTTAGGTACCTTGATTGGCATGTTCTTTTTGGCATTCTTCACACCAGTACTAGGAAACCTTGCTTTAAAGTTTGGCGCCTACGAATTTTTTTGGCTGGCTTTATTTGGTGTCATCATTGCCGGTACATTGACCGGTGACGATCCTCTTAAAGGATGGATCGCTGGTATTTTTGGTTTGTTCATTGCGGGTATTGGCCAAGAGCCACAGTACGGCTTCGAGCGGTTTTCATATGGCGTCCGTGATCTAGCCGGTGGTATTCAACTCGTACCTGCATTGGTCGGTGCCTTTGGATTTGCGGAACTTTTGACGGCCATCAAAGAGCGGCAAGCACCCATCAAGATCAGTGCCTTCGATACCGTTATTCCAAAAATAAAAGACATCACCAAATACTGGCGAACAATTTTGCGATCAGGCCTAATTGGAACTGGCATCGGCATTGTTCCCGGTGTTGGTGAAGATGTCGCCGCATGGTCTTCATATGCTGCAGCAAAGCGATCGAGTGAAGAAAAAGAACAATTTGGAAAGGGTTCAATTGAGGGCCTGATGGCTGCAGAAACCGGTGACAACGCTTGCGTTCCGGGTGCCATCATCCCAGTTCTCACATTGGCTATTCCTGGTTCTGCGCCTGCTGCTGTGTTGATGGCTGCCATGATCATTCATGGTGTCAAGCCAGGGCCCATGATCATGATTGAGAACCCCCAGTTTGTGTACGACGTTGTGGCCATGATGTTGTTTGCCACCATTGGTATTTTGATTTATGGCTTGGTTTTAACCAAAGCATTGGTTCAGGTTTTGCGCGTCCCCCAAAACTTTTTAATTCCAATTATTTTTGTGTTGTGCGTGGTGGGTAGCTTCGCTATTGCAGGCCGTATGTTTGATGTCTACATCATGCTGATATTTGGTTTGATTGGATTTGGGCTAAGGCACTTTGGTTATCCCATGGCACCTTTGGTATTGGGAATCGTGCTGGGTGATTTGCTAGAAAAGAACTTAAGGCGGGCACTCATCTTGTCCGATGGTGATATCTCACCATTTTTTACAAGGCCAATTTCAGCCGTTGTCGCAACTTTAATTTTTGGAACCATTGCTTGGAAGATTTGGGATCTCAGAGCTAAAAAAGTTGCTAAAGAGTCAACATGAAATTAGCGCTTTGCAACGAAGTCATTCGTGAGTTGAGTTTTCCAGCGCAATGTGAGTTTGCAAACAAGCTGGGATACAGCGGTATTGAAATTGCACCCTTTACATTGTTTGAAGACAGTGCAGATTTCAACGAACAAGATGCAAAGCTAAGACAGCAACAAGCAAGGGATGCTGGCATTGTTATTTCTAGTCTTCATTGGCTGTTGGTCAAACCCGATGGGCTGAGTTTGGTGAGCAGCGACGCATCGGTTCGGCTTCAAACACAAGATTGGTTAAAACAAGTCATTGCGTATGCGCATGCATGTGGCGCAACAGCCCTGGTTCATGGCTCCCCCAAGCAGCGTTCACCAGAAAATGGCCAAAGCACACAAGAATGTCTCGACCGCGTTCAAGAAACACTGATGCTGCTAGAGCCCTTCGCAAGGCAAGCTGGCGTTGCTTATTGCTTAGAGCCCTTATCGCCATTTGAGACGCCTGTCGTCAATACAGTTGAGCAAGCTAGTCAGATGGTCGATGCCATTCAATCGCCTTACATCCGAACCATGCTGGACGCCAGTGCCAGCACCTACTCAGAATCACTGCCCATGGACCAGGTGTTTGAAAAATACTTTGAGAGTGATCACATTGCCCATGTTCAAGTCAACGATCACAACCGCAAAGGGCCAGGTCAGGGCGATACCAACTTATTGCCTCTGTTTCAAAAAATGAAGTCGCTCAACTATCAAGGTTGGGTGGCGGTTGAACCTTTCATTTACGAGCCCGATGGTCCTGGATGTGCTGCATTCAGTGCGGGTTATGTTCAAGGATTGATGAAGGCCGTCTCATGAAGCCTCTTGCGTTTCAAATCAAAGACATTCAAGTCTTTCAAAGGGCTGTGACTTTGCGTCTGCCTTTTAAATTTGGCGCTGCAACAGTCACGGCCTGTCCTCAAGCTTTTGTCAAGGTGACACTCAGTATCGAGGGTGTTGAATGGCAGGGCGCATCTGCAGAATTGATGGTACCCAAGTGGTTTGACAAATCACCACAAAGAACACAAGACGACAACTTCGATCAATTGCGCTTGTGCGTCGTCAAAGCCAGAGATGCCTATTTGGCTGCGGGTAGTGCGCAGTCTGCCTACAGCTTGTCTGTGTCCACGACAGAGCGCGTGA
>JBIKJX010000068.1:0-8277 GCA_044360785.1 Limnohabitans sp. | reverse complement strand
TGTACATCTTCACATGGGGCATGACAACTCCAAATAGGTCATTCAAGGAATTAGGCTTTTTCTGTGGGCAAACTGGCTTCGCGCCAGGCTTTCAAACCACCCGCCAAAGATTGCGCGCGCTCGTAGCCCAGCTTTTTGGCTTGCGCCGCCGCACGGGATGAACGGCTACCAGTTTGACACACCAAAATGACTGGCACGCTTTTATTTTTAACCATGTTTGGCAACTGCGCTTCCAGTTGATCCAAGGGGATGTTTTTGGCGCCCATTGCATGGCTTTGCGCAAACTCATGGGGCTCACAAACATCAATCAGGACGGCTTTTTCTCGGTTGATGAGCAAAACCGCATCTGTCGGTGCCACACCACCTGCTGATCCTTGCGCCAAGGTGGGCCAAAACAATGCCAACGCAGAGCCAACCGCGACGGCCACCAACATCCAGTTTTCAATCAAAAAATTCACAAAAAACCCTTAAAAAGTTCATCTGCAGCTGATTTCCATGCCGCATGCCAGATTCGAATTCTAAAATGCGAACCAGCAAACTGTATTTTTTGATTGATTAAACCTTTACCTATGTACAAATTAGTTCTGATTCGCCATGGCGAATCCACTTGGAATTTAGAAAACCGCTTCACCGGTTGGACCGATGTTGACCTCACCCCCACTGGCGTCGAGCAAGCCCAAGCTGCTGGCCGTCTCCTTAAAGCAGAAGGCTTTGAGTTTGACTTGGCCTACACCAGCGTTCTCAAGCGTGCCATTCACACCCTGTGGCACACCCTGGATGCCATGGAGCGTCAATGGCTGCCCATTCACCACAACTGGCGCCTCAACGAACGCCATTACGGCGCATTGCAGGGCTTGAACAAAGCCGAGACAGCCAAAAAATTTGGTGATGAGCAGGTTTTGGTATGGCGCCGCAGCTATGACACGCCCCCTCCCGCTCTTGAAGCACAAGATCCACGTAGCGAACGCGCAGACTTGCGCT
Organism: Limnohabitans sp.; assembly: GCA_044360785.1. Taxonomy (GTDB): domain Bacteria; phylum Pseudomonadota; class Gammaproteobacteria; order Burkholderiales; family Burkholderiaceae_C; genus Limnohabitans_A. Next base: position 7,296 of record JBIKJX010000068.1, on the reverse strand, counting down.
ACGCCAAACTCAACCCATCAGACATTCCGCTCACCGAATGCCTGAAAGACACCGTGAATCGCGTCATTCCTTTCTGGAACGACGCCATGGCGCCCGCCATCAAGGCTGACAAACGGATTGTGGTTGCCGCGCATGGCAACTCCATCCGCGCCCTGGTCAAGTATTTGGACAATATCTCTGACGACGCCATTGTGAATTTGAACATCCCCAACGGCATTCCTTTGGTTTACGAACTCGACGCAGCTTTAAAACCCATCAAGCACTATTACCTCGGTGATGCCGAAGCAGCAGCCAAAGCTGCCGCTGCCGTGGCCAGCCAAGGCAAAGCTTGAATTAAGGGTGTATATTGGTTCTAAAGGAGGCCCTTTGGGTCAATGAACATGGGACAAAAATTGAAAATAGTGGGCTGGTTAAGTGTGGGTGCTTTAGCAGGTGCCCTCACCACCATTTCACTTCAAACCACTGCCAGGGGGTCTTTCGCACCTCTGCCTTTAGAAGAGTTGCAGCAATTGGCTGCGGTTTTTGGCATGGTGAAGAGCGACTATGTTGAGACTGTCGACGAAAAGAAACTCATCACCGAGGCAATCTCGGGCATGGTCTCCAGCCTCGATCCACATTCCCAATACTTTGACAAAAAGAGTTTCAAAGAATTCAGCGAAGGCACCTCCGGTCGTTTTGTCGGTGTTGGCATTGAAATCACGCAAGAAGAAGGCGTGGTCAAAGTGGTGTCGCCCATCGAGGGCTCGCCAGCCGATCGTGCAGGCCTCAAACCCAATGACTTGATTACCAAAATTGACGATGCCTTCGTCAAAGGCTTGTCCATGAACGATGCTGTCAAACGCATGCGTGGCGAACCCAATACCAAAGTGCTTTTGACCATCTTCCGCAAAGATGAAAGTCGTACCTTCACCGTCACTATTGTTCGCGAAGAAATCAAAACGCAATCGGTCAAATCCAAATTGGTTGAGCCAGGTTATGGCTGGATTCGCGTTTCACAATTTCAAGAAAGAACGGTTGAAGACTTCTCTAGAAAACTAGAAGAGATGTTCAAACAAGACCCCAAGCTCAAAGGTTTGGTGCTTGATTTGCGCAACGATCCTGGTGGTCTATTGGATGCCGCAGTGGCTTTGTCTGCTGCATTTTTGCCAGAGAACGTCACTGTGGTTTCAACCAATGGCCAGTTGGAAGAGAGCAAATTTGTGTACAAGGCGGCACCGCAGTTTTGGCGTCGCAGTTCCGAGAGCGATCCCATTCAGCGCCTGACCCAAAACACTCAAGGCCAATTGAAAAAAATCCCCTTGGTGGTGTTGGTCAACGAAGGCTCTGCCTCTGCCAGTGAAATTGTGGCGGGTGCATTGCAAGACCACAAACGCGCCACCATCATGGGCAGCCAAACCTTTGGAAAAGGCTCAGTCCAAACTGTGCGTCAACTCGGTCCAGATACAGCCCTGAAACTGACCACCGCACGTTACTACACACCCAACGGCCGCAGCATTCAGGCCAAAGGCATCTTGCCCGATGTGATGTTGGACGAGACCGAAAATGGCAATGTTTTTGCAGCGCTCCGCACGCGTGAAGCCGACTTGGAAAAACATTTAGGCAATGGCCAGGAAGAAGAAAAGAAAAATGAAGCACGCCAAAAGGCCCGTGAAGAAGCGTTGAAAAAATTGGAAGAAGAAGCCAAAAAACCAGAAGCTGAAAGACGGCCGCCAGAGTTTGGATCGGCCAAAGATTTCCAACTGAATCAGGCTTTGAACCAACTCAAAGGCTTGCCAGTCAAAGCCAGTACCACGTTGGCAGAGCGCAAAGAAGCCAAAAAAGACAAGTGATTCCGCATGAGGGATGAGCAGCTGTTGCGCTATTCACGCCACATTCTTTTAGAAGAATGGGGCGTTGAAGGGCAAGAGCGGGTCTCTCAATCACACGCACTCATTGTGGGCGCTGGAGGCTTGGGCTCCCCTGCTGCTTTGTACTTGGCCAGTGCAGGCATCGGACACTTGACGCTGATCGATCACGATGTGGTCGACGTCACCAATTTGCAAAGGCAAATTGCGCATACCCAAGAACGTGTCGGCCAACTCAAAGTTGAATCTTTAAAAAAGGCCGTTGCACAAATCAACCCTGAAGTTCAAGTCAACTGCATTGCGCAGCGAGCCGACTCCATTCTGCTGGACCAGCATGTGGCCATGGCCGATGTGGTGCTTGACTGCACAGACAACTTTGAAACCCGTCACGCCATCAACTTGGCCTGTGTGCAACACCGCAAACCTCTGGTGTCTGGTGCTGCGCTAAAAATGGATGGCCAAGTGGCAGTTTATGACATTCGCCAAAATGAGGCTCCTTGCTATGCTTGTGTGTTTCCGATCAACCAAGCATTCGAAGAAACACGCTGCGCCACCATGGGCGTTTTAGCCCCCTTGGTGGGCATCATTGGTAGCTTGCAAGCCACCGAAGCTTTGAAAATTCTGAGCGGCATGGGGGCTAGCACCGTGGGCCAACTGGTGCTCTTCAATGCCAAATTCATGGAATGGCAAACGCTTCATACGCACCGTGATGTGCAATGCCCTGTTTGCAGCGCTCACCGGTCATCGCTTCAAAGCTCAAGCACTGACAATCCATCCCTCTAAGGGATCAAAGTTAGGCAGGCCATAAGTGCCCCCTGGCTGCAAATGCGCCCAGGCCGCTTGCACCATGCAAAGCACAGCGTCCAGCGCATCGCCCGAGCCATCGGCCAACAAAGTATCGTGTTGTGCAGCACTCAGTTTGAGACGCAGGCCCAATTTGGTTTGCGCCATGTCGAGGGCGTGCAAGATGTCTTTTCGAGCCAACCATCTGTCGGGCGTTTGCTTGTGCGGGTCATCGCTTTTGTAACTGCGATGACCCATCAATTCACGCGCCAACAATCCCGGATACGCCTCTAGGGCAATGCGATTTGAGTGGCCGTCCTGCATTTTGGGCAATGTCCAAGCCGCCTCGCGCAACAAGGGTACCCCTGCATGCATCATCCAAGCCACTGGTGGATTGACCCACTTCATGGAGGGGCTGGAACCCGCAGGCATATCCGTGGCGCGGTGGGCAAATTTGGCGCCAGCGGGTCGAGCATCGCAAAAGGCTTTGAAAAATTGTCTCAATTCTTCACGCGAATGCGAGACAAATTTGTCCATGCATTCAGGCCATGTGGTGGGCCAATTCATGCTTTCAACAAATTCGCGGGGCAAACCAAAAGGCAAATCAAAGCCTGCAACACATGTTGCGTTATCTGTGGTGGGTTGCTTTAAGAATTCTAGAAACTCTGGCAGCGTTTGAAAAAACTGCAGACGATCTAGCTGAACGGTGCTGCGATGCGTTCGGCCAATGGCCACCACAATGGGTTTGCGTTTGGACGGGCTGCTTGAAAAATCGCAGCCCATCAAACACGTTGGCGTCAGTTCAGGCGCGTCCAATGATCGATGCCGTTGCCATGAGTTCTTCAAGCAAGGCCAAAGAAACAGAACCCGACACACTGTAGGGGTCGAGCTCTGCGCGCTCGGAATATTTCAAGAGAATGCTGGTATTGACGCGAGACACATCCACTTGCCCCATGGTCCAACCACTAAAGCGGCGTTCAGAAATTTCTTCGTAGTGCAAAAGGACCACTTGTTTGTGACGTGCGTCTTTTTGAATATGACCATACAAATCACTGACAGCTTCACGACCGCCTTCAATGGCTTGCAAGAAAATACCTCCGCCGTATACCAAGATGCCCGTGATGCCGGTACTGGGATTGAATTGTCTGGACTGGGCCAGAATTGATTCAATGACATCGGGGTGAGGATCAACCGCGCGGCTTGCGTAAAGTAAACGTACCAACATGATCAGGCCTTTCTGGGAATCAATGACAAGAACTCTCGGCGCAAATTGGCATCCTTGAGGAACACGCCGCGCATGACCGAGTTGATCATTTTGCTGTCCATGTCTTTGACGCCGCGCCAGCCCATGCAGAAATGGCTGGCTTCCATCACGATGGCCAAGCCGTCGGGCTGTGTTTTGCGTTGAATCAGATCCGCCAGTTGCACCACTGCTTCTTCTTGAATTTGAGGACGGCCCATGATCCATTCGGCCAGTCGTGCGTATTTGGAGAGGCCAATGACGTTGGTGTGTTCGTTGGGCATCACACCAATCCAAATTTGGCCAATGACAGGACACAGATGGTGGCTACAAGCGCTGCGAACGGTGATGGGGCCCACAATCATGAGCTCGTTCAGATGCTCTGCATTGGGAAATTCGGTCACCTCAGGGCCTTCAACATACCGGCCCTTGAAGACTTCCTTCAAATACATTTTGGCCACACGACGGGCTGTATCTTGGGTGTTGTGATCGTTCTTGGTATCGATCACCATGCTGTCCAAAACCGTTTGCATTTTTTGGCTGACTTCGTCCAACAAATGTTCGAGCTCACCCGGTTGAATGAACTCAGCGATGTTGTCATTGGCGTTGAAGCGCTTGCGTGCTGCCAAGATGCGCTCGCGAATTTTGACGGACATCGGCGTTCCGGTATCGTCAGCGGGCAATTGTGTGGGAGCTGTCATAAGCTTTTGAATGGATAAATCAAATTCCAATCCTACCAGTGATTGATGCCACTTTACGCAGTACGGACTTGGACTGCCCAGAGACCGCAGGCCCAATTAGTATCTTTTTCCCGTCAACCAAATGGCAAATCGCATCAAACCAAAGGCCACCCAATCAAGGGCTCTTAACAATTGCGACCGCTGTTTCAGGGTCTGCGGCATGACACGAAGGCTATCGCCTTGAATGGCTTGGGTCAAAGCCTCGTGCAATTGCTTGGCAAAATGTCCATCGGCCACCACCACATTGGCCTCACGGGCCAGCAACAGGCTTAAGGGGTCCAAGTTGGAGGAACCCACCGTGGCCCATGGCTTTTCATGGTGAGCGTCGATCACAGCCACTTTGGCATGCAAAAAACTTTGGGTGTATTCGTATATTTCAATGCCAGCACCCAACATTTGCCGATAAACCGGTCGAACCGCGTGGTACTGCATGAAATATTCGTAGCGCCCTTGCAACAACAATTGAACCTTCACGCCCCGTTGCGCGGCCATAACCAGCGCCTGTCTTAACTTTTGACCTGGCAAAAAATAGGCATTGGCGATCACAATTTCATGGCGTGCTGTGCCAATTGCTTTCAAATAGGCTTTTTCAATTTGGCTGCGATGCAAGACGTTGTCTCTCAAAAGCAAGCCCGCCTTGGCAACCCATTTTTGAGCTGAAGTTTGCGCATTGTGCAACCACGGAAAGTGCAAACCCGCTGCTTTAAACGAACTGAATGCTTCCGGAAAATTTTGTTGACGAACATGCCTCACGGCTTGCAAACGCCACCACAATCGCGTGCAAGTCTCTTGAACCTGTTGCACAAGCGCCCCTGTCGCACTCACCGCAAAATCGAAACGTGGCGCTTGTAATTTGCCGTATTGCGGGTCGTACAAGTCATCCAAAATATTGATGCCGCCACAAAAAGCCAATTGCCCATCAATCACGCACAATTTGCGATGCAATCTGCGCCACCGACTTGGAATGAGCAAACCCAAAGTACCCAAGGGTGAATAAATTCGCCATTCAACACCCGCCTTGTCAAATCGAACGCGCCAGTCGTCGTTCAATTGCGGCGTGCCAACGCCATCGACCACCACCCACACGCGAAGCCCTCGAATGCCGGCTCGCTCGAGAGCTGCTGCCACTTGCGCACCCTCGCCATAAAAATTAAAGATATAAGTTTCAAGTTGAATGTGCGAGCGCGCAGCATCAATGGCGCGAATGAGTTCAGGAAAAAACTCTGCACTGCCCTTGAGCAACTTGACTTGATGACCGTCACGCATCACCGGATGATTTTTCATAAATCAAACAAGGCCAGTAGAGGCAAATGATCGGACATGCGCCGCCAAATTTTGCCGTGTGGCACCATTTGACCCATGGGCTTTAATCCTTTTGCGTAGACATGGTCCAGTTGCACGATGGGCAATCTGGATGGATAAGTTAAGTGTTTGCCAGACTGCCACTCATGCAAAGTTTGAGCTCGCATCATGGTGGAGAGTCGGGTACCCCAGTCGTTGAAGTCGCCCGCCACCAACAAAGGGGCATTGGCAGGAACTTCACGTTCGATGTATTTCAACAATTGCGTAACCTGCCTGACGCGACTGGCCGGAATTAAACCGAGGTGCACCACAATCACATGCACATGGTGCATCGAAGGTGTCGCATGAGTGCCCATAGGCGAGCCATGTTCATGCGGGTGCCCTACTTGTATTTCAACATGCAATAAACCGCGCTGCTCAAATCGGTGGTCTGACATGTCTTCATGTCTGTGTGAAACAACAGGCCAACGAGACAACAAAGCATTGCCATGCTCACCATGCTTTGTAATGGCATTGGTCTTGTAAATGGCCTCATAGCCAGGGGGGGCTAAAAATTCAGCTTGTGGCATTTCAGGCCAATGCTTGAAATATTTTTCCTCACGGCGATGCACCTTGCGAACTTCTTGAAGACACACAATGTCGGCGTCCAATTGTTCAATGGCCAAGCCCAAATTGTAAATTTCTAAGCGCCTCGCTGGCCCTAAACCCTGAACACCCTTGTGGATGTTGTAGGTGGCCACTTTCAAGAAGGCTGATTTTTCAAGATGACTCAAGGGCATGCAAGCCACCTTGGCAACATCAAAATGGCCTCTGCATTGGAAGGCGAAAAACAAGTGTCAGCAGCTTCTTGCCAGGGCATCCATTGAAACGCTGTGTGTTCATTGGGACTCAATTGGATGGGCAGGCGCGAAGGCAATGCCAAACCAAACACACGTTCTGTGTTGTGCGTGACATCGGGCGGATAACGATATCGCCAAGCTGGATAAATTTCATAGATATTTTCCAGCGCCCAATCTGTCAAACAACACGCTGGGTCTAAGGCATTCAGGCCTGTCTCTTCCTTGACTTCTCTGATGGCGGTTTCTGTCCAGGTCTCCTCATCAAAATCTTTGCTACCCGTGACCGATTGCCAGGTCCCCGCATCGGCCCTTCGAATGAGCAAGACTTCAGCCGCTGGGGTGTAGATCACCACCAAAACGGACTGAGGAATTTTGTAATTTGGCGCATTCATGACATTCACATTCTGCATGATGTTGTTAAGTTCATTTGAGATTGACAGCATTGCAGTGATTGACGCCACAAACGCCTATGATCAGCCTATGCAAATATCACCCTCTAATTCGCCTGAGACAGGTTCTTCCTTGGCAAACATGACCGCCATCACTTG
>JBIKJX010000066.1:0-8313 GCA_044360785.1 Limnohabitans sp. | reverse complement strand
CTTGTCCATGCAATGGCATTCCGCCTAAAGGTTTGGCTCGCTCATAGTTTTCAACCATGGCTTTGTACCAAAGTTCCTTGGCCGCCGTGGCGTCTTTGGGTAAGGCTTGAATTTCCCTTCTGGTTTTAACGATGACAGAAAACTCAGCGTTTTGAAGTTTGAGTTCGCTCAGTTGTCGATCTAAAAGAACTCTTTCCTTTTGCAAGGCGACATCCACATTTTCTAGTCGCGCTTTGTAGTCCTCTGCTCGCCTGTAAAACTCTTTTCTGACTGCAATTTCGGACGGATCAGCAATCAAAGTCTGTTCAAGCTCAGAAATTTTTGAAAGTTGTGTGCTGTAAGCAAATGGCGCCCAGGGTGTTCCCAATTGTTTGTATGCCAGCCATGAAACAGGAATCAGGAAGGCAATCAACAGAATAATGTACTGGGCAACCTGTGTCCATGTGATGGCTCTCATACCGCCCAAGAACGAGCACAGCAAGACGCCGCCTAAGCCCAACAAAATACCAATTTCAAATTGCACGCCGGTCAACCGGGAGGCGATCAGTCCGATGCCATAAATTTGCGCGATCACATAGGTAAAAGAACACAAAATGGCAGCCCAAGCGGCAATCAGTCTAGGCCAACGGCCGCCAAATCTTTGACTGAAAAAATCTGGCAGGGTATACAAATTCATGGCGCGAAGGTGAGGCGCGATCAATAGGGCTACCAAACAGAAACCGCCCGTCCAACCCATCACATAGGCCAACCCGCCTGCTTGACCACCACTGCCGGAGAAGCCTTGGAGGTAAAGAGCACCCGCCAGACTGATAAAAGTCGCTGCACTCATCCAATCTGCAGCCGTGGCCATGCCGTTGTAAAAAGCTGGAATTCGCCGACCCGCTACGTAATACTCATCGGCATTGGTGGTCCGCCCTGTGACCCCAATCAGCGCATAAATCATGACTGTCGCAAGTAAAAAAATGGGGCCGATCAAGCTCCTTGACAGCCCCTGCGATTCAGCCCATCCCATCACACCCAGCAAGCCCAACAACAAAACGACATAAAGAATGACGTTTCGATGTAGACGACGCCGATAAGCGTCATACAGCTGCTTAAAGTGCGGTTCGGAATTCAATCGATTTTTCCTAATTGCGTCCAGGTTTCAACCACAGTATCTGGATTCAGGGAGATCGAACTGATGCCTTGCGCCATCAACCATTTTGCAAAATCGGGATGATCACTGGGACCTTGACCGCAAATACCGACATATTTGCCCTGGCTCAAACAAGCCTTGATGGCTTGTGAAATTAAGGTCTGTACGGCCAGATCTCGCTCGTCAAAATCAACCGCCAACAACTCCAAGCCTGAGTCTCGGTCTAGCCCCAAAGTGAGTTGCGTGAGGTCGTTAGAGCCAATGGAAAAGCCATCGAAATAAGCCAAAAATTGTTCAGCCAAAATAGCATTGCTTGGAACTTCACACATCATGATGACTTTCAAGTCATCCATGCCTCGCTTCAAGCCGTGCTTGGCCAATAAGGCGGTGACGCGATCTGCTTGGCCCAAGGTTCTAACAAATGGCACCATCACTTGGACATTGGTCAAGCCCATTTCGCCCCGAACGCGCTTAATGGCCTCGCACTCCATGGCAAAGGCTTCACCAAAATCTTCGCTAATGTAGCGCGCAGCACCCCTGAAACCCAACATGGGATTTTCTTCTTCAGGTTCATAACGGCTGCCACCGATGAGTTTGCGGTATTCATTGCTTTTGAAATCGGACAAACGAACAATGACGGGCTTGGGCCAAAACGCTGCGGCAATGCAAGCAACACCTTCAGTGACTTTGTCAATGTAAAAAGCTTTGGGCGAGGCATGCCCCCTCGCCACCGACTCAACCGCTTTTTTGAGATCGGTATCGATGTTGGGGTAATCCAAAATGGCCTTGGGATGAACACCAATGTTGTTGTTGATGATGAATTCCAAGCGCGCCAACCCAACACCTTGGTTGGGCAATTGGGCGAAATCAAACGCCAATTGAGGATTGCCCACATTCATCATGATCTTGGTCGCAATCTCGGGCATGGTGCCGCGTGTGACTTCAGTCACTTCAGTTTCTAACAAGCCATCGTAAATGCGGCCGGTGTCACCCTCTGCGCAACTGACCGTGACCAAGGTACCGTCTTTGAGTTGTTCAGTGGCATGACCACATCCAACAACCGCAGGAATACCCAATTCGCGCGCAATGATGGCGGCATGGCAAGTACGACCCCCTCGATTGGTCACAATGGCACTGGCACGCTTCATCACGGGCTCCCAGTTGGGATCGGTCATGTCGGTCACCAAGACATCGCCCGCTTGGACTTGGTCCATTTCAGAAATGCTGTGAACCAAACGCACAGGGCCTGTGCCAATCTTTTGACCGATGGCGCGGCCCTCAGCCAATACTGCGCCCTTGCCTTTGAGTTTGTAACGTAATTCGGCCGTTCCTTTGGACTGACTCTTCACTGTTTCGGGACGAGCTTGCAAGATGTAAAGCAAGCCATCCGTACCGTCCTTGCCCCACTCGATGTCCATGGGACGTCCGTAGTGTTTTTCAATGACCATGGCGTACAGCGCTAACTGTGTGACGTCTGAATCACTCAATGAATACCGATTGCGCATCTCCATGGCAACGTCAACCGTTTTGACAAGCTTTCCTGTGTCTGCTTTTTCTTCTGTCGTCGAGAACACCATCTGAATCAATTTAGAGCCCAAATTGCGTCGAATGACCGCTTGTTTTCCAGCAGCCAGCATGGGTTTATGAACATAAAACTCGTCTGGATTGACGGCACCCTGAACGACAGTTTCACCCAAGCCATAGCTGGAAGTAATGAAGACCACATCTTCAAAGCCAGTTTCAGTATCGATGGTGAACATCACCCCCGCTGCGCCCAAGTCTGAGCGAACCATGCGCTGAACACCAGCCGAAAGTGCCACGTCAGCGTGTGCAAAACCTTTGTGAACCCGATAGCTAATGGCGCGATCGTTGTACAAAGACGCAAAAACTTCCTTCATTTTGTGGAGGACATCTTCAATCCCCATCACATTCAAAAATGTTTCTTGCTGTCCAGCAAAGGAAGCATCCGGCAAGTCTTCAGCCGTCGCAGAGGAGCGAACGGCGAAAGAAGCTTGGGGATGGCCACCGCTCAAAACTTCAAATTGCTTTCGAATGGCGTTTTCTAGATCGGCAGGGAAAGGCTGCGCTTCAACCATGCGACGAATTTCAGCCCCGACGAGGGCCAACGCCCTGACATCCTCAACGTCCAAGTCGTTGAGTTTTTGATTGATGCGATCGACCAAGCCATCATGCTTCAAAAAAGCTCTAAAGGCGTGGGCGGTGGTGGCAAAGCCTGTTGGAACTCTGACGCCATCGGGCAATTGCGAAATCATTTCGCCTAGGCTGGCATTTTTACCGCCAACCGACTCCACATCGGTCATGCGCAGTTGTTCAAAAGGGACGACCAAAGCGTCCTTTGCAAAAAGGTTCGACATAAAAGCTCCAAAGTTAAAAAACGGTACGCTCAGCCCGAACCAATTCGCTGATTCTTTATTCTTCTTAGATGTAAGTCAGCAATACCAGCAGGCGGTAGATAATCTGTGTGATTTTAGAACCCAACGAACCCTTTGTTCATAAAAATTAAGCATTCGGAAAATTAACGACCATGCCCCACCGCACCGTGTTTTTTATCTCTGACGGCACTGGTATTACCGCAGAGACCTTTGGAAACGCCATCCTGGCCCAGTTTGAAATGAAAACCAGGCATGTCAGACTGCCGTTCATCGACAGCGCTGACAAGGCTCACCAGGCTGTGCGGCAAATCAATCACACCGCCGAAGTCGAAAACGTCAAGCCCATTGTGTTCACCACATTGGTCAATATGGAAGTGTTGGAGGTCATCCGGTCAGGTTGTAAAGGCATGCTTTTGGACATGTTTGGCACCTTTGTTAACCCTCTGGAGGTGGAACTCGGCGTCAAGTCTCACCATCGAGTGGGGCGTTTTTCAGATGCCAGCAAAAGCAAGGAATACCACGATCGAATTGAAGCCATTAACTTCTCATTGGCCCATGATGATGGCCAGTCCAACCGTGATTTGGAGTCGGCTGAAGTTATTTTGGTCGGGGTGAGTCGAAGTGGCAAAACACCTACCAGCCTGTATTTGGCCATGCAGCATGGCATGAAGGCGGCCAACTACCCGCTCATTCCAGAAGACTTTGAGCGTAAGCAATTGCCGCCCGCATTGGTGCCTCACCGAAAGAAGATATTCGGACTTTCGATTCACCCCGAACGATTATCGGAAATCAGATCGGAAAGACGGCCAAACTCTAAGTACGCCAGCTTGGAAAATTGTCGTCAGGAAGTGGCGGATGCAGAAGCCATGATGCGTCGCTCAAGCATTCGTTGGCTTTCAACCACCAGCAAATCCATTGAAGAAATTGCCACCACCATTCTTCAAGAAATCAAGCCTGATCGCTTGATTTATTAAAGCGTTAAGGGCGCAAAGTTGCGGCCATTTTCTCAGCACATCGCTGAGCCACTTCTGCGCTTTGAGCCTCGACCATGACACGCACCAAAGGCTCGGTACCGCTGGCGCGAATCAGAACTCGACCCGTTTGACCCAACTCAGCCTCGACCTCCTGAATGGCCTGCTTCAATTGGGCGTTGGCCTGCCAATTTTGATCCTTACCCAAGCGAACATTGATCAACACTTGTGGGAACAAGACCACGTCAGACAACAATTCGGCCATGGTTCGACCTGTTGCAACACAGGCTTGTAACACTAGTAGAGCACTGATCAATCCATCGCCCGTGGTGTGCTTGTCCAAAGCCAGTAAGTGACCCGAACCTTCGCCGCCTAACAACCATTTTTTTTCTTGGAGCAGCTCCAGAACGTAGCGATCCCCTACTTTGCTTCTGACAAATTCAATGTTCTTGGCTTTGATGGCCAATTCAACGGCCATGTTGGTCATGAGCGTGCCCACAACACCAGGCACCACTTCGTCTCTGGCAATTCGATCCGTGACCATCAAGTAAAGCAACTCATCGCCGTTGTAGAGGCGCCCTGTTCCGTCGACAAACTGCAATCTGTCAGCATCACCATCCAAGGCCACGCCGTAGTCTGCTTGGTGTAACTTGACCGCTGCAACAAGGGCTTCAGGGTGTGTGGCACCCACATCTTTGTTGATGTTCAGTCCATCTGGCGCGCAGCCAATGGCAATCACATCGGCACCCAACTCATGAAAAACCTTGGGCGCTATTTGATAGGCTGCACCATGGGCTGCATCGACCACAATTTTCAAGCCTTTGAGAGACAACTCATTGCTGAAAGTGCTCTTGCAAAACTCAATGTAACGGCCTGCGGCATCGTCCATGCGTTTGGCCTTGCCAAGCTCTGCTGAGGAAACCCACACAGGGGGTTCATCCACCAGCTTTTCTACAGCAATCTCCCATTCGTCGCTGAGCTTTGCGCCTTTCGCACTGAAAAACTTGATGCCGTTATCTTCATAGGGGTTGTGACTGGCACTGATGACGACCCCCAACGATGCACGTCGTGCTCGCGTGAGGTAGGCCACGGCAGGTGTTGGAACCGGCCCTAAAAGCACCACATCGACGCCTGCAGAATTGAAACCTGACTCCAAAGCACTTTCAAGCATGTAGCCTGATATTCGGGTGTCTTTGCCAATGAGCACGACTGGATTTTTCTCGGATTGGCGCAGAACCCGGCCTACGGCATGGGCCAAACGCATGACGAAATCAGGGGTGATGGGTGCTTGCCCGACAGTTCCGCGAATACCGTCAGTTCCGAAGTATTTTCTAGTCATTCATTAATTTTATACATTTGTAGGACTTAGAAAGCTGACACATTGGAATTCACTGCTTGCCAAAATTTCAATGCCTGCACTGTTTCTTTGACATCATGGACACGCACAATGGCCGCACCATTTTTCACAGCCAACAAAGCGGCAGACAAACTGGCACCCAGCCTGTCTGAGGGTAATGGTTCAACACCTTTGTCAGCCAAGATTTTTCCTAGGCTAGATTTACGCGACCACCCGGCCAAAAGAGGTTGCCCCAAAGATAGAAATTCAGCCTGATGCTGAAGCATGGCCAAATTTTGCGCTGTTGTTTTGCCAAATCCCACGCCCGTGTCTAAAACAATGCGTTCTTTGTTGACGCCCCAATCAAGTGCTTTTGTTAATTGCTCGTTCAGAAAATCTTTGACCTGCTGCAGCACATCCCCTGTCATGGGTTCACCCTGCATGGTCTGAGGATCTCTGTGCATGTGCATCAAACAAACGCCACTGTTTGGGAACTTTGCAATGACATCCCAAGCACCCGGTTGACGCAATGCCCAGATGTCATTGACGATGTCTACCCCCAAATCGAGCACCGCTTGCATGACTTCGGGCTTGTAAGTGTCGACCGAGAGCGGCACCTGCCATTTAACCGCCTCACGCACAAAGGGAAGTATTCGCAACATCTCATCTTCAACACTCAAGGCTTGTGCACCAGGTCTTGAAGACTCGCCCCCAATGTCCAAAATATCCGCACCTTGTTTCAACAAGTTTTCAGCATGTCTCAAGGCAGTCGCATTCGAGTCAAATTGCCCCCCATCAGAAAATGAATCAGGGGTTACGTTCACAATGCCCATGACTTTGGGCTTTGATACATCGATCAGGAACCGTGAGGTCTGCCAGTGAGTGATGGGCATAGGGCGAGTCGAGCGCAGATCAATGAAGCGATGAAATAAGGACGGGGCCGAAGCCCCGTTGATTCATCTTAGCAATCAGGCCGCATTGGGCTCTGGATCGGTTTTAACGGCAGGCGTTCCGCCTGCATCATCGCTACCAGATGGCGGAATGCGCGGTGTCCAATCTTTGGGCGCTTTGGGCTCGCGGCCAGCCATGATGTCATCGAGTTGCGTGACATCGATGGTTTCCCATTCGAGCAAGGCCTTGGCCATGGCGTGCATTTTGTCGCTGTTTTCTTCAATCAAGCGGCGCGCCAAGTTGTATTGCTCATCAATGATACGGCGCACTTCAGAGTCAACCTTCTGCATGGTGGACTCGGACATGTTGGTTGTTTTAGTGACTGAACGTCCCAAGAAAACTTCGCCTTCATTTTCGGCATAAACCATGGGGCCTAATGCTGTGGTCATACCATATCGCATGACCATGTCGCGGGCAATTTGGGTTGCACGCTCAAAGTCATTGCTGGCACCGGTGGTCATTTGCTTCATAAAGACTTCTTCGGCAATACGACCCCCAAACAACATGCTGATTTGGTTCAGCATGTATTCGCTGTCGTAGCTGTAGCGGTCTTTTTCGGGCAAGCTCATGGTGACGCCCAGGGCACGGCCACGAGGGATGATGGTGACCTTGTGAACTGGATCGCACTTAGGCAAAAGCTTGCCAATGAGGGCGTGTCCGGACTCGTGGTAAGCCGTGTTGCGACGCTCTTCTTCGGGCATGACCATGCTCTTACGCTCTGGGCCCATCAGGATTTTGTCTTTGGCTTTTTCGAAATCTTGCATCTCCACAACACGGGCATTGCGGCGTGCCGCCATGAGCGCAGCTTCGTTGCACAAGTTGGCCAAATCGGCGCCGCTCATGCCAGGTGTTCCGCGAGCAATGACACCAGGGTTCATGTCTTGACCAATTGGAATTTTGCGCATGTGAACAGCCAAGATTTGTTCACGGCCGCGAATGTCGGGCAATGTCACATAAACCTGGCGGTCAAAGCGACCTGGGCGCAACAAAGCGGCGTCCAAAATGTCGGGACGGTTGGTGGCAGCCACCACAATCACGCCTAAATTGGTTTCAAAGCCGTCCATCTCAACCAGCATTTGGTTGAGGGTTTGTTCGCGTTCATCATTACCACCGCCCAAGCCAGCGCCACGTTGGCGGCCAACCGCATCAATTTCGTCGACAAAAATAATGCAAGGTGCGTTTTTCTTGGCATTCTCAAACATGTCGCGAACGCGTGCAGCACCAACACCGACAAACATTTCGACAAAGTCTGAACCTGAAATACTGAAAAATGGTACCTTGGCCTCACCTGCGATGCTCTTGGCCAACAAAGTTTTACCAGTACCCGGAGGGCCTACGAGTAACAAACCGCGAGGAATGCGACCGCCCAATTTTTGAAAGCGCTGGGGATCTTTCAAGAAGTCAACGACTTCTTTGACTTCTTCTTTGGCTTCGTCACAACCAGCGACATCGGCAAAAGTCACTTGATTGGCATTTTCATCGAGCATGCGTGCCTTGCTTTTGCCAAAGCTGAACGCACCCCCTTTA
>JBIKJX010000065.1:0-8329 GCA_044360785.1 Limnohabitans sp. | reverse complement strand
CCAGAAATTTTGATGAAGGAGTCAGCACCAGTCGTACCGCTGGTAAATTTAAATGCTTTTTTGGCTTGATCAAATTCAACTTTGACACCATTGATTTCTTTGGGTGTGAGGCCATCTGTCCGAGTTTCGGTCATGGCATTGATTTTGGTTTGCAATGCGGTGCTGAATTCAGCCAGCGAGTATTCACCCACATCCACAAAGACAGTTGACTTGATACCGTCTACCGTCACAATGAATTTGTTGTTGGTGCTGTCAACACTGAAATTGGTACTGATGTTGACGGTGGGTGTGGTGCCATAGGCCGTTGCAGCCGTTGAAACAATACCGCGAGTAGCTTTGGTCTCTTGTGCAACTTCTTGCGTTTTGAGTCCCATGGCGGTAACAGCGCTTGGTTTGATGCTTGAAACTGAAACGCTGGACGTGTCGCCGGTGGTGCCCGACTGAACCACAAAAGTTTTGTTCACAGCATCAAAAACGACCTTCATGCCATAGCGTTCTGCACCTGTTGTGACAACGCCCGAAACGGTGGAAGTGCGGGGAACGCCAAAGCCCTTGATCAATTGGTTGGTGGCTTCTTCGGCAATCATGTCGCCGGTAATCTTGGTCGTGGCAGGCAAAACAGCCAACTTTGACAGGTCAACTTTGACAGGCACGCCACTGTTGTCCACATCGACCGCAAAGGCGTCGGCCACCAACAAGGTTGATAACTCGCTTTTCGTTTTGCCAACAATCCAGTCGTAGTTGGTTTCATCGACTGAGTTGCCAGTGACTTCAGCAGCAACCGATGTCTTCTTGGCTGTCAATTCATCCAAAGAAAACAATTGTGTTTTAGCTGTCGTTAATTCGTCCTTGACTAGGCTGTAAGGTGCTGTTTGACCGTACTGGTTGACATAAATCTTTTCGTTGTTGGCGTCTGTGGCTTGAACCAAAGATGCGTTCACCTGGTCTTCACCAATGAACACATGGGTCTGCCACTTGTTGAAAGGCACGTTCTGATTGGCGTTGGCGGTCTTAACGTAGTAGATGGTGGCCAAATAACCGTTGCCTCCATTGTCATACACCGTGAAGGCGGTTGACTTGTTGTAGGTGGCAGGGTTGCTGCGGTTGAAGGTTTCTGTAATGACTTCGGCATCGGCTGGGAAGTTCAAGCCCAAAGACACCAAAGAAGTTTGCTTGGCATCGCCAGAAGTCTTTTGTGGAATGGTCAACACCACACGTTCGTTGACGTTCGCAGAACCGGTCGAGTCAACTGTCGCCGCCATCAAACGCTGACCTGAAGAGTTCACCACGTTAAATTGTTCGTTCAACAAGAATGAACCGTTACGTGTAAAGAGTTCTTGCAAACCGTCTGCTGAGCGCATGGGGAAGAAACCGTCACCGGTCACGGCCAAGTCAAGCGCGTTGGACGAGAAAGAAATGTTACCTTGCGAGAACTCTTGCGACACTTGTTTCAGAGACACACCCTGACCCACAGTCGAAGAAGCTTTTTGCAGCGGTGAGGTCGCAAAAATGTCACCGAAGTCAGCGCGTGAACGTTTGAATCCGGTGGTGCCCACGTTGGAGATGTTGTTACTGGTCACGCCCAACATGGCGGTGGCAGCATTCAATCCGGTCAGCGAGGTATAAAAAGACATGGTGGATAACTCCTAGGTTTGAGTTGGGTCTGGTGTGAAATAAATTAAGTGCCAACGCGTTGAACTTCAGTGAGCTTCACTGATCTGCCGCCTGTCACTTCCAATAAAATTGTTTTGTCTGCTTGCTGATTCACACCGGTCACAGTGGACAGCACATTGACCACCGGGTTGGTGGTCTTGCCTTGGCTAATCACGGTGGCTTTGAAGGTGTAGTTGCCATCGGGAACTTTGTTGCCCGCATCGCTGGTGCCGTCCCAAGCAAAAGGCATGTCACCTATTTTTTGGGCGCCCAAAGTTTGGCTGGTAACCAGCTGACCTTTGTCGTTAAAAACTTCCAGCTTGATGCCATCTGCACCGGTTGGCAAACTCACAAAGCCCTGCGCTGGTTTGCCGCCTTGTGTCATCACAGCAGGTGCGCCTGGCACCGCCACTGTTTTACCGATCATGCTGGTGCTGCTCATCATGCGCTCGCCAGCCATGCTGTCGACATAAGCCTTGAGCGTGTCGGCCATGCTGGTCGTGGCCTCAAGTTGAGAGAACTGTGCAAGCTGCGCCACAAAGGCTTCGTTTTTGACAGGGTCCAAGGGGTCTTGGCATTTCAACTGCGTAGTAAACAAAGTCAGAAAATCTTTTTGACCCATGCCGCTGGATGTGCCGGCCTTGGCTGTCAATGCTTCATTGGCAGCTTGCGCAGTGGTTTTGATACCTGCTGGTGCATTGATGTTCTTGCCCGCATTGACAGCATTGGCCGCTGCATTCAATCCGGTGTTGTTGGCTGATAAAAACATGGTGGAAATTTCCTGTTAATGACTTGTTTTTTTACAAATCAAGTTTTGATGATGTCGATGGTGCGCATCAACATCTGGCGTGTGGTGTTCACCACTTCCACGTTGTTTTGATAAGAACGGGCGGCCGCCATCATTTCAACCATTTCGGTCATCTCGTTCACGTTGGCCAAGTACACATAACCATCTTTGTCGGCCATGGGGTTGGTTGGGTCTTGCATTTTTCGGATGGGCGCTGTGTCGTCCATGATCTTTTCGATGCGAACTCCCCCTGCGTAGCCTTGCTCGTGAGCTTTTTGTTGGCCTTCTAGAATGGTTTTAAAGAAGGGGCGTTTGCCGCGAAAAGCTTCTGCTTCGTTACCAGTCACCGTGCCCGCGTTGGCCAAGTTAGAGGCGGTGGTGTTCATGCGAGTGGTTTGCGCATTCAGTGCAGAACCAGCGATGTTAAAAATACGATCAAGGGACATGTTTAATCTCCACGCAAGGCTCGGCGAATTCCGCTGACGCGGTTTTCAAGGATGTTCAATGTGGTTTGGTAATCAGCTGCAATCTGACCGAATTTGGCTTGTTCAACGTTCAATTCAACGGTGTTGCCGTCAAACGCAGCATTGAAGGGAATGCGAAACTTTTCACCTGCTGGACTTTCTTCCATGGGCAAGGCCATGTGCATGTTCCTGGTGGTTAGCAATGCGTCTTCACGGGTTTGTTTCAAGACCGATCTAAAGTCGATGTCTTTGGCTTTGTAGTGCGGGGTGTCGGCGTTGGCAATATTGCGCGCGAGCACTTCCATGCGCTTGCTGCGCAGTCCCAAGGCTTGAGCGTGTACACCCAGTGCGTTGTCAATCATGTTCATGATGTGGCTTCCTTCGCGTTAATCAAATGCCGGTTTACCGACAGCCCGAAGAATTAAAGTTCTCCGCAATGACTTCGATTGCAAGAGCCGTGCCATGTTTTGATTGCCGTTTTTCGATGGGTTTTTGACGGGCCTACCACTTGATTTGTGAGGCGAGTCAGGGGTTTAGGCGCAAGCCTTGACCACATTTGTGCAAAATAGAAAAGCGGCAAACCCTTGCCGCTTTCTTTGTCAATGTCTCATTCAGAAAAAATTAAACGTCAACGAAGCCAAATTTTGGGTGCCTCAATGGCGTCGTAATCCGCAGCTTTCTGAACTTGCAACCTTGCCCTTGCGGCTGCATTGGTGCTAGGGTCTTGAGGCGGGTTCAGCGCTTGGTTGATGGCGTTGCTGACAGCATCGTTGTTTTGTGAACCCGCTTGGTTTTTCTTGAAACTGTTAAAACCTAAACGGTCTGCTGCGTTTTGCATCAAACCTTGCGTGATGGACACGCGCGTCATGGGGGCTTGGGGGTCACGGCCTTCATATAAATACTTGGCCTGCTTGCCGGGTATGCCTAAGGGTTCTTCGGGGCGCTTCTCACCGCGGGCCGCGGGTTGTAACACGGCCAAGTAAAGTTCATCCAAGGGGACAGGCCCTTCTTTTTTCAGGCCCACCTTGTCAAAGTAGGTGTCGACCAGGTGCAATTGTTGGTAAACGCTTAATCCCAAAATTTGTTTCGGTGCCTTGCCAAATCCGACTTCGGCAGCACCACGTGCCGGTCCGTCACAAAATTGAATGATGCCGTGGCATCGACTATTGGACGCTTGTGGATTCATGCCGTCGCTTTCCATGAGGGTTAAGCGGGCAAAGTCATCGGGCGCAAAATTGTGTTTATTGGCCACTTGCAAAATCTTGTTGTAGACGTCTTGCTTTTCAACTTTGGGAATGAAGCCGCGGTTAACAGCGCGGTCCAGTGTTTGGCTCAAGACAGGGTGCGCTACGGCATTGATGTAATTGCCTCTTGGTAAACCAGTCACGGGGTTGGCCTTGGGGTTGGCCACAACGATGGTATTGGAAGCCGGGTTGGCTTGACCGCTCGCGTTGCCCGCACTGCTTGTATTCGGGGGGCTCTGTGGGGCAATGGCTGTTGAATTGGCGTTCGCCACATTGTTTGGCTGGGTTTGTCCTGCTTGCCATTGCGCCAACATGTTCTGTAATTGAATTCTTTGGCCAGGAAAAATGGCGTTGGGGTTTTTGATGCCGCTGTCTGCCGCCAACGCTTGCGTCCACCTGAATTCTTCGGACGGACTTAATTTGACGCCCTGTTGTTGGGCTTGCTCGCGAACGATGCTGGTCAATGTGTCGCCGGACTGAATCAAGCGCACGTTGGCTGGCAAAGCTTGACCCAAGGCCTTGTCCATGGCCTGTGAAAAGCCCGGTCGTGACAAAGCCGCCGTGGTAGTGGGTGCTGTGCCAAAATTGGCATTGGGTAAATTTGACTCAACTCTCATGGTGATGGCATCTTTATTGCATGAACTCCGGTATGTTCAATCCAAGTGTCAAAACATCTACACCTGCGCAAGCCTTGATGCAAATCTTGTGCCTGACGGTTTTTTGGCTTTTCTTGCTAGCCTTGCCCTCGAGCGGTCTGGCACAAACGCCCAATTCACCGGCCGACAATATGAATACGCAGGTTCGCCAGTGGTTGTCTAGCACCCATGGGGTGGCTGCCAAAGACGTGGTCATTGCGCCTCTCGACAACCGTTTGAAGGTTCAAGGCTGTCAAAAACCGCTGTTGGTTGACCATCCCTTTGCCTCTAAAGAAACCGTCCGGGTGCGTTGCCCAGACCCAATTTGGCAACTTTATTTGCAAGTGAGCCTGCCAACGGCTTCCATGCTGGCCCCTGCAAATGCGGGAAAAACAACATCCGCACCCGCCAAAACGGTGGTGGTTGCCAAGCGGCTCTTGCAAAGGGGGGTTATTTTGCAACCAGATATGTTGGAAGAGGTTCAAGCTTCCCCGGGAAATGCCGATACCCAATTACTGAGTTCTTTGAAGGATGCCCAACAGGCTGAACTGACAAGAGACATTGCCGCAGGACAAGCATTGCGCATTTCCGACATTCGGCGTGCCGTCATGGTCAAACAGGGCCAATCGGTGATGTTGACTGTGGGGGAAAAGTCTGAGTTTCAGATTACAGTGCGAATGGAAGCCATGCAAGATGGCCGGATGGGAGAGCAAGTGAAACTCAAAAACCCAGACTCTGGCAAGCAGGTTTCGGGTGTGGTCACGGGCCCCAACACAGCCAAAGGGCTTTGAAATGCAAAAAAAGTGCTGTTTTTTGCCAAAAAAGCTCAAATATTTCCAAAAAGTGATTCAAGTTCTAGAATCTACTGTCGATACTGAGCATGTCCAACCCCATAAAGTGTGGGTTGATGTGAGAAAGAATCAGAAAGTGAGTCAGCTATGACCGATGCAATTTCAAATTATGGACAGCGTGCCCAATCGGATGCGTCGCTGCGCAGCGCATTGGATAAAGTGAACCGCAAAAGTGGCTCCAGCAGCAGTGCCGCCACCGAAACAGCAGCCCCGACCAGCAGCGCTAAAGCGCCTGGCCCGGATGAATTGCACTTGACCAATGTGGCAGCCCGCGCCATGGCCGAGCCCGATTTTGACCGCGCCAAAGTTGAGTCCATCAAGCAAGCTATTCAAGACGGTCAATATCCATTGAACCCCCGCAAAATTGCCGAGAGTTTCCACGCTATTGAGCAAATGATTCGTGAGTGAGCAGGCACTTTCAGTTTCTGATCAGCTTGTCCAGCTGTTGGCTTTAGAGTTTGAAGCGCTCAAGAGCCAAGATCTGGACCGGTTTGAGTCTCTGCAGCCCGGTAAAAATGACCTATTGGCCCAGTTGTCCCAACTGTGTCCCCCCGCCGAAGATCTCCAAAACCTGCCCGAGTGGGAAACTTTGCGCGAAAAACTCATCGAGTGTCGCGATTTGCACAGGCGAAATGCCGTGCTCATTGAGCGCAAACTCGACACCATTCGCGGCGCCTTGCACAGCTTGAGAGCTGGCGATTCTGGGAGCCCGGTCGAGGTTTATGACCGGCTCGGTCAAGTGGCCCGCTTTAGCCGCGGCCGCGGGTACCACGAAGTTTAAAGTTTGAATCAGTGTGGGCTAGACAGGCTCATTGGGTTCTAGCGCAGCTTCCGACTTTTCATCGCCTGGGCGCATGCCCTTCAGCCAATAAACCCACGACAAAACCACGGCCACCGCGGTGTAGAGTTCTTGCGGAATTTCCTGATCGACTTCGAGTCGGCTGAGAAGCGCCAACAATTGGGGGTCTTCTGAAATGAACACACCTTGCCCACGTGCCTCTTCCAGCATGCGCATGGCCAAGTCGTCGTCACCTTTGGCGGTGACAACGGGCACGGGGTGCTTGCCATAAGCCAGCGCAACCGCTTGACGCATGTGCCTGCTCATGCGGAGACATCCACCACCAAGCCTCGGCCTGAAGGTGTCCAGTTGCTGGGTTCAGCGGGCCGACTGCCGTGAACCACATTGAAGGAACGCATGTTAAGTCCTGCATCGCGGAGTTCATCGCCCAACAAGGAAGCGCGTGATCTGGCTTGATCCACCACAAACGCTTGCTCAGCCCACATGGTGAGTTCAATTTGCTGCGCATTCATCAATTGTGTTTTGAGCCAAACAGGCCCTAGATCCTCTGTTTTGGAATGCACATTGACCGTCAGAACAGGCTGTTCGCCATCTTGTCGCGGCCCGCGCCTGACCGTGAGTTCAACCGGGTTTGAATCGACAAACGGCAAAGTCATGCTGAACAAAACTTCTTGCTGAGCTTGCGCTTGCACAGCTTTGACTTGGTTGGCTTCTAAATCATCGACGGCTTGGGTCAGTTTTTCAATCAGACCTTCTTCGACGTCTGCAGATTCAGGGGTGCTCCCAATGCTCAGTTCGTTGATGAGTCGTCTGAGTAATTGTTTGGGATCTTGGACGGGCGCTTGCATTCCCTTGGCCAGCCAAACTTCTGCACCCATGGCGCCCATCATGGCTTGACGCAGTGCAGCGGGGGTGAGCTGTGCCATGGACAGTTGCATGCCACGCCATTGCGCTTGCAAGTCGGGCCGCATAATTTTGCCAAGCAAGGCGTCGAGTGTGCCGGGTTGCAAAAGTTGAGGCAATGCGGCGTTGACTTCGGGTCGGTAAAGCAAATTGGCGATGCGCGAGACCAAGGGCTGCTGCGCCAACGGAACTAGCATGCCACCTTGCGCACGCAACCAAATGGACTCGCCCACTTGAGAAGCTTGCAAGCCAGGCACCGGCACGTTTTTGCCTTGCAGCATCAGCATGGGCTGATCTTGCACCAGCCTCACTGAAGCTTGAACCACTTGCCCCTCGCGCAAACCCAATTCTGCAGCCGTTGCGGACTGGAAAACGGGTGTCTTGCCTTCTAAGAAGATGGGGTGAATTCGGCCGGGCGCAAAGTACGCCTCGGCCCCAGAAATCACGGGAACCGGACCCATTGCCGTCGAGTTGCTGACTCGCTGGCAGAGGGGCCGGATTCTTGTGTTTCAGGTGCTACCGCCATGTGCGGCATCAAAATGTTTTTAACGACGTGGCCGTGGTCAGGAACCATGATGGTGGTACCTGCTTTGACACGCTGTTGTGGGTTGCCTGTGATGACTTTGGGGTTGGCATCGGCCAACACTTTTCTCAAGACCGCCGCATTGAGCGGGCTGTTGGCATACACCGTTTGAATGACTCTGTCGATGGGCGTGCTTTGAGCCACTTTGTGAGTGGGCATGGCGGAGCTTGCCGGTTTTTCATCGGGCGACACCGAAGCCAAAGCAGAAAAATTCAAAACACAAGACAGGGCTGCAAACGTGCAAACTTGACGTGTGATTCGCAAAGCTTGGTTCATTGTTAATTGTGCGTCGTTTGAAGCATGTGTCATGACTAACTCTCAGAATCAGTATGCGGCCGAACCCAAGCTTGAGCTTGAATTCACCTGGGGTTTTGGGGGGCGTTTAGCGGGAGTCGCTTCACGAATGTATG
>JBIKJX010000001.1:0-26244 GCA_044360785.1 Limnohabitans sp. | reverse complement strand
ACCACGTCGTCTGCTTTGACGCCACGGGCTTCAATGTTCAGAAGCGATGTGAAAGTGAAACCTGTGATGGCGTCGACATCACCGCGAACCAACATGGTTTCGCGCAGTGGGGGGTCCATGGCGGTCCATGTGACGTTGCCAATGCTGTTGGCTTTTTGGAAGATGGGGAATGCTCGGCGACCGGCGTCGAACACTGGCGCACCCAATTTTTTGCCAGCCAAGTCGGCAGGCGTTTTGATGCCAGATTTTTTGAGCGCCATGACAGAAGCAGGCGTGTTGTTGTAGACCATCATGATGGCCACAGGCTTGTTGGGAGCGTCTGGGTTGTTGGCGTGGAATTCCATCAGGGCTGCCAGGTCGGCAAAACCAACGTCGTAGCTACCAGAGGCCACGCGTGTGACTGCACCACCCGAACCGTTACCGGCATCCACAGTGACGTCGAGTTTGGCGTCTTTGAAATAACCTTTTGCAGCAGGCGTTAGAAAGAATGCGGAAGGACCTTCAAAGCGCCAATCCAATTGGAATTTCAAAGGTGTGTTTTGCGCATTGGCCATGCCAAAAGAGCAGGCTGCAATCAGAGCAGCGGTGGTTTTAAGCAAGAATCGTTTTTTCATAAGAACTCCAAATGGGTGATGGACAGATTTGAGATTAGTAGCAGACAAACAACTAGCAAAATCGATGCCATTATGAAGCCCACCAAATGGCCTCTTGTTTTATAAAGTGTATACAATTTTTGGCTGTTTGGGATCGGTAAAACCCTGAGTTGGCCCCTTTTTGGGTTGAATTTATTTCAGAAGATCCAAAATGGTGCGAGAAATCACCTTAGTGGCTTTCCTTAAATCCTCTAAATTGAGGCGTTCGTCCGCGCGCTTGGCATGTGACTCCAAGACGGTGCGAGGACCCGCACCATAAATGACGCCTGGAATGCCTTTTTCGACGTACAGACGAACGTCTGTGTAGAGCGGCGTGCCCATGGCGGGGATTGCTTCACCGAAGACGGCTTGACCATGTTGTTGAATGGCATTCACCAAAGGGGCATTGCCTGTCAAAGGTTTCATGGCGTGCGCCATCAGCATGCGTTTGATGTCAATGTGAATTTGTGAATTTGCAGCACGCCCTTGATTGAATTCGGCAGTGGCCTGCGCAATGACCTCGCGAATGTTGGCTTCTACTTGCTCGGGATTCTCTTCGGGAATCATGCGCCGATCGAGTTTGAAACTCACAGTGCCTGGTACCACGTTGGTGTTGGTGCCGCCTTCAATGCGCCCCACATTGAGGTAAGGGTGGTTGATGCCCTCCACATTGGATTGAACCTGCTTGTAGCGCTTGTTTTGCGCATAGAGGTGATTCAAGATATGGACGGCACCTTGAAGGGCATCGACACCTGTGTCTGGAATGGCTGCATGCGCCATCTTGCCGTGCACCGTGACTTCCATTTGCAAACAACCATTGTGGGCAGTGACCACTTGATAACTGAAGCCTGCAGCAATCATCAGGTCTGGCTTGGTGAAGCCCTTTTCTAAAAGCCAGCCAGGGCCTTTTTCACCGCCAAATTCTTCGTCATAAGTGAAGTGCAATTCGACGTTGCCTTTAAGGGACAAAGCTTGTTTGGATTGCAGGGCTTCTACCGCGCGCAATGCAAAAGTGAAGGTTGAGAAATCACATTTACTGACGGCGGTGGCACGACCATACATGTGACCATTTTCAATGACGCCACCATAAGGTGGATAGGTCCATCCTTCGCCAGGCGGCACCACATCACCGTGCGCATTGAGCGCAATGGTTTTGCCGCCAGTTCCAAAATGCCGACGCACAATCAGATTGGTCAAAGACGTCAGACCGTAGGCTTTCACTTCCTCTTCGGGTACTGGAAATTGTTCGGTCTCATAGCCCATTTCTTTCAACAGCTCGGTGGTTCTGACGGCATGTGGGGCATTGTTGCCTGGGGGCGTGTCGGTGGGCACCTGCACCAAGGCTTGCAAAAATTTGACCTGTTCGTCAAAGTGAGCGTCGATCCATTGATCAAGTTGTTCGTAATTTGAAGTTGAGTTCATGGTGAAAATTTAAGAATGTTCTTCGGCAAGTTGCATGAGCACGTGGTTGAAAGCATCGATGCAAAGTTGCATGTCATCGCTGGTGGTGGATTCCAAAGGGTTGTGGCTGATGCCACTGTTTTCACCCCGAACAAAGAGCATGGCCTGAGGCATGACTTCGTGCAATTTCATGGCATCGTGACCCGCGCCGCTTGGCATGATGAAAAGTGGAATGCCTAAACTGTTCAGGGCATTTTCCCAACGCTTTTGCCATGCGGGTGCGCTAGGGGCTGCTGGCGCTCTCAGCGTCACTTCGCGTTGGCACACCAAGCCGCGCCGTTGGCAAATTTCGTCCAAGGCTTGCAAGATATCGTTTTCGAGAGCGTCACGTTGCGGGTCTGTGGGCGCGCGCATGTCCATTGAAAAATGACAGCGACCGGGCACCACATTGATCGAGCCGTTGGGCACTTGGAGTTGACCAATGGTGGCCACTGAGTCGCCGTCGGCGCTGGCACGTTTTTCCATGTAGAGGGCCAATTCTGCAACCGCATTGACAGCGTCCCGTCGCCGGTCCATGGGGGTGGTGCCTGCATGGCTGGCAACCCCCTGCATTTGGCAAACATAACGCACACTGCCATTGATGGAGCTGACCACGCCCAGCGGTAAATTCATTTCATTGAGGACGGGACCTTGCTCAATGTGGACTTCAACAAAGCCTAAATAATGGGCTGGATTTCTTTGAATTTGAGGGATGTCATTTTCCTTGAGTCCCGCTTTTTTCATGGCATCGCGCATCGAAATGCCATCGGCATCGAGTTGAGTCAACCAATCTGAATTGAATTGCCCCACCAAAGCGCCTGAGCCTAAAAATGTGGCTTTGTAACGCTGGCCTTCTTCCTCAGCAAATGCCACAACTTCTATGCCGAAAGGCAAACGTTTTGCTTGTTGCGCAAGTTGTTGAACGCATGCAATAGGTACATAGATGCCCAATCTGCCGTCGTATTTACCGCCGTTCCGAACGGTGTCGTAGTGACTGCCCGTCATTAAGTAAGGGGCATTGGCTTGATTGCCTTGATAGCGCCCCACCACGTTGCCAACGGCATCGACAAACACCTCGTCAAAGCCAGCAGACTTCATGGTTTGCTGAATGCTGGCGCTGCAAGTCAAATGGGCTTCTGTGAGGTAGGTGACTGTGAGTTGGCCATTTTCTTTGAAGCCAGGATCGCTGAATTGCGCCAAGTCTTCGTGCCAATCCCACACTTGATGCCCAAGTGTGGGCTCGCTGCCCGTTTTGTCGTTAAGCCGAATTTCAACAATGCGGTGGATGTTGCGCAAACACTCTTGCAACTCAAAATCGGGATGACCGTTCAAACGCCTTTCAAATGTGGCAATGATTTGATGTTTGTTGAGCCCTGATCCTCGCGGGCCCCGTACCGCCAAAATGAATGGCCATCCAAATTTTTGGTTGTAAGCCGCATTCAGCGTTTGAATTTTTTCAAATTCTTGGGGCGTGCAATCCGTCAAGCCGGCTTTGCTTTGCTCATTGGTGGATTCGGCTGTTAACTCCTTGCGCACCATGGCCTTGCCAGCCAATTCTGGGTGGGCGCGAATGAGTCCAATTTGAGCGTCACGGCCTGCTTCCTGCAAGACTTGGGTCATGCAATATTTCAGGTGTGCCCAAGAGGTAAAAGGGCGGTGTGCCAATGCACGTTCTGCAATCCAAGGCGAATGCTCATAAAGGCCATCGAGCAGTTGCACGGCTTCTGCAGCGGAGGCTTGGTTGAGCTGAGTCAGTGTGAGGGTCATGGTGTGTAGGGGTGTGTGGCTTTCCAATGGCGCGCAATGTCCAAGCGGCGGCAGACCCAGACGTGATCGTGGGCTTGAATGTGATCTAAGAATTTTTGCAAAGCCGTGATGCGTCCTGGCCTGCCCAACAATCTGCAGTGCATGCCGATGCTCATCATCTTGGGCCTATTTAGGCCTTGAGGGTCACCTTCTTTGTAAAGCGCATCAAAGCTGTCTTTCATGTACTGGAAAAAAGGATCGGCGTGTGAGTAACCTTGTGGCAAAGCAAAGCGCATGTCGTTGCAATCGAGGGTGTAGGGCACGATGAGTTGAGGCGCGGTTTGGCCATCACTTTTCTGCACCTTCATCCAAAAGGGCAGGTCGTCTCCGTAGTAATCGCTGTCGTAGTCGAAGCCGCCAAAATCTGCCACCAAGCGGCGTGTGCGGGGACTGTCGCGGCCCGTGTACCAACCCAGAGGGCGTTCGCCCATGAGGCCTTGCATGATGGCCATGGCCTCGGCCATGTGCGCACGCTCGGTGGCTTCATCGATGTTTTGGTAATGAATCCACTTCAAGCCGTGGCAAGCAATGTCGTAGCCCAGTTCTTGGCAAGCCGCCAAGACGTCGGGGTGTTTTTGCAAAGCTGTGGCCACACCAAACACAGTGAGGGGCAATTTGCGCTTTTCAAATTCGCGAAGAATGCGCCAGACACCTGCACGTGAGCCATATTCGTAAATGCCTTCCATGCTGATGTGCCGCTCTGGATAAGCGGCTGGACTGAACATCTCAGACAAGAACTGTTCTGAGCCCGCATCGCCGTGGAGCACCGAATTCTCGCCACCTTCTTCGTAGTTCAAAACAAATTGAACAGCGACACGCGCTTGGCCTGGCCATTGCGCATGCGGCACGTCTCGGCCATAACCTAGAAGGTCGCGTGGGTAGGGTGCGGTGGAGTCGTAAGGGGGGAAGTTCATGACAAGGCCAATGCAATATCGTGAGTGGGAATTTTTTTGTTGAAGCTCAAACTTTGTTCGACAAAATTCAGATGCGATTCCATCAACTGGGCCGCAAGGTCAGCATCTTTCTTGGCCATGGCTTCCACAATTTCTTCGTGTTCTTCAGCCGAATGCTGCGCCGCATTTTGTGATTGGTACATCAGGGTAATGAGGGCGCAACGAGAAATCAGTTCGCCCAATATTTGGGCCAAAACTGGATTGCCCATGAGTTCTGCAATGCGCACATGGAAATCGCCTAACAACTCTGTTCGGCCCCGAACATCTTCGTCTGAAATGGCTTCTTTTTCTTGTTTGATGTGGGCTTTCAAAGCGCGAATTTTGGCGGGTGTCATGTCACGTACAAACTCGCGTGTCATTTGGACTTCCAGCATGCGCCTGACGGCAAAGACCTGTTTGGCTTCATCGGCCGAAGGTGCCGCAACAAAGGCGCCACGTGCAGGCTCCATTCGAATGAGCTTGTTTTGAGAGAGTTGGAACAGTGCTTGCCTGACCAGCGTTCTGGAGACACCAAAGTGGGTGGCCAACTTTTGCTCGGCCAATTTGGAGCCGGGCATGAGTCGGTGCTCCACGATGGCTTTGGTTAAAGCGCTGACAATAGCGTGGGTTGAAGAGGTTTCCATGCGAATTCATGATAGCTTCAAAAGCCAAAAGTGTATACACTTTCAGTCGACAAATTTAAGGAAAATTAAACATGGGTTTAAGTACACACGTTTTGGACACCATGCATGGCTGTCCTGCTGCTGGCATGCAAGTCAGCCTGTACACCACCGAAGGGCAATTTGCCACTTTGGTGAAAAGCTTTCATTTGAATGCAGATGGCCGAAATCCAGACGGTCCTTTGTACGACAACGCCAGCTTGCTCAAAGGCACTTACAGGTTGGTGTTTGATGTGGCGGGCTACTTCAAGGCCAAGGGCGTGGCCCTGCCTGAGCCGTCGTTTTTGAATCAAGTGGCTTTGGATTTTGGGGTGGCCGACGTCAAGCAGCACTACCACGTGCCCCTTTTGGTCAGTCCTTGGAGTTATTCGACTTACCGAGGCTCCTGAAAATAGATTTATTTAGAACCATTTCACCCCGATTGAGGGTGAAATCAATAAAATCAAAGTTTGATTGAATTAACCCCCTGAGCAATTTCCAATATGAGCCAAGTGACCAACACTGTGCGTTTTGTGCTTGACGGCAAAATCGTCGAAGCCCAAGGCGTACGCCGCACCACCACCGTTTTAGATTACCTGCGCGAGCAACTGCAGCGCACAGGCACCAAGGAGGGATGTGCGGAAGGCGATTGCGGTGCCTGCGTCATCATGGTGGGAGATTTGAAAGCCAATGGTCAGGGCGTCGACTACAAAGCCGTCAACAGCTGCATCCAATTGCTACCTTCACTGGACGGCAAGTCCATCAAAACAGTCGAGAGCCTGAAAAAAGCCGATGGCACCTTGCACCCCGTGCAAAAAGCCATGGTCGACTGCCATGGCTCGCAGTGTGGTTTCTGTACGCCAGGCATCGTCATGAGCCTGGTCAACCTGGTTCAAGTCAACCCATCGCCCAAGCGCCAAGAAGTCAGTGACGCGCTCAGTGGCAATCTCTGCCGTTGCACAGGCTACGCCCCTATTTTGGAGGCTGCCTCCAATGCATGTGGCAACAAGGCGGCTTTGAAGTTGGACGATACCGCGGATGTACCGCTCTTGAAAGAAATCCAACGCGCATCCACACCCACCTTGAGCTTAGAAGGCGACATCATTGTTCAACCCGTGGTTCGGACGCGTAAAGGCAACGAATTTGTGTCGCCCGCCACGCTTGCCGAGGTGGCCGACTATTTGGTCAAGCACCCCACATCAACCCTACTGGCTGGCAGCACCGAGGTGGGCTTGCAGGTCAATAAACAATTCTCACGCCCTGATCACATCGTTTACTTAGGGAATGTGGTCGAGTTAAAGCAAGTCAAAGACACTCCGAGTGCTTGGCACATTGGTGCTGTGGTGTCCCTCACCGAAGTTGAAACTTTGGTGGCCAAGGCTTACCCTGACTTTGCCGAAGTGCTCCGCCGCTTCGGCTCACCCCCCATTCGTTCTACGGCCACATTGGCGGGCAATATTGCCAACGGTTCCCCCATTGGCGATTCCATGCCATGCCTCATGGCTTTGGGCACCACCCTGACATTGCGCTGTGGCGACAAAACGCGTTCAGTTTCTTTGGACCAGTTCTACACAGGTCAAAAACAAACCATCTTGAAAGCGGGTGAGTTCATTGAAGCAGTCGTTTTGCCAAAGCCGCAAGCCGGTCAAGTGTTCCGTGCGCACAAGGTCAGCAAGCGTTTTGAGCAAGACATTTCTGCTACCTGCGCTGCCATCACTTACACCTTGAAGGGCGGCAAGCTCAGCAACGTCAAATTGGCCTACAACGGGTTGGCGCCATCACCTTGCCGTGCCCCCAAACTGGAAGCGGTCTTGGAAGGTCAAGCGCCTGCCGACGTCAAAGAATCCGATTTGGATGCGGCCATTGCCGCCAGTTTTGTTGCGCGCGATGGTTTGCGCGCCACTTGGGCCTACCGGTCTTTGGTCGCCCGCAACTTGGTCATGGATTTCATTGAACAACAAACGACAGAGGTGGCCTAAATGAACGCGCCTATTTCTTTGCACAATTTATTGCCTGCAACTGGCTTGCAACAGGGCACTGATGTCATTCACGAGTCTGCGCATTTGCACGTCACAGGCGGCGCTACTTTCACGGACGACATGCCAGAGCTGGCAGGTACGTTGTATGCCGCCATCATCAAATCACCCGTAGCCCATGGCGAACTCATTGGCGATGGCATTGATCGCGACGCCATTCTCAAAGAGCATGGTGTGGTTGCCGTTTACACCGCCAAGGACATTCCTGGCGAAAACAACTGCGGTCCTATCATTCACGACGACCCCTTCTTGGCGGTTGGCAAAGTCGAATTTCTGGGACAAGCTGTGGCGGTGGTGGTGGCGCGCGAAATGCTCTACGCCCGCGAAGCTGCGCACAAAGCCAAAGTGTTGGTGAAAGAACTGACGCCCATTTTGACGATTGACGAAGCCATGGCGGCGCAAAGTTTTGTCATGCCACCCAAAGGCATTACGCGCGGCAATGCCGCTGATGCCATTGCCAATGCGCCTCGCAAAGTCAAGGGCAGCACCGAAACAGGTCAGCAAGAGCAGTTCTACATGGAAGGCCAAATTACGTATGCAGTACCACGTGAAGACGGTCAACTCACTTTGTATTGTTCCACTCAGCACCCTGATGGCAACCAACGTGAAGCCGCCTCAGCATTGAACCTGAGCACCAATGACGTGGAAGTGATTTGCCGTCGCATGGGCGGTGGCTTTGGTGGCAAAGAAGGCAACGCCAGCATTTTCAGTCAGAGTGCTGCCTTGGCCGCATTCAAATTGCAACGCCCAGTCAAGTTGCGCGTGAACCGCGACGACGACATGATGATCACTGGCAAGCGCCATGATTTCCGCATCGACTACGAAGTGGGCTATGACGATGAAGGTCGGATCTTGGGTGCCAACATCACCTTGATGTCTCGCTGTGGTTACAGCACCGACTACTCAGGCCCAGTCAATGACCGTGCTTGTTTGCACATCGACAACTGCTACTACATTCCCAACCTCAAACTGATTAGCCACCGTTGCAAAACCAATACCCAAAGCGCAACAGCGTTCCGTGGTTTTGGGGGTCCTCAGGGCATGTTTGGCATTGAGACAGTCATTGAGCAAATTGCCAATGACATTGGTAAAGATCCTTTGGATGTTCGCCTGCTCAACATCTACAAAGACCCCGCCGTCTCTGGCAACCCTGCCACCATGACAACGCAATACGGTCAAACGATTGCCGATTGGGTGGGCGACAAAGTCATCCACCAAGTGGCGTCTGAAGCCAAGTACCGCGAGCGACGCGACAGCGTGAACGCCTTCAACAAAGTTAACAAGCGCCGCAAACGTGGTTTGGCCTTGGTGCCTTTGAAGTTCGGTATCAGCTTCACGGCCACCATGTTGAATCAAGGCGGTGCTTTGCTCAACATCTACATGGACGGCTCGGTCAGCGTCAACCATGGCGGAACTGAAATGGGGCAGGGCTTGAATACCAAAATGGCGCAAGTGTGCGCAGATGGTTTGGGCATCGACATCAAATACGTACGCGTCACCGGCACCGATACGCAAAAAGTGCCCAATGCCTCTGCAACATCCGCTTCAAGCGGCGCAGACATCAATGGTGCCGCCATCATGAATGCAACAGCTCAAATGCGTGCACGCTTGGCGCCTGTGGCGGCCAACATGCTGGGCTGCCAAGAGACCGATGTGAGCTTTGCCAACAACATGGCGCACGGTGGTGGTAAGTCGGTAGCATGGACCGCTGTGGCCAAGCAGGCATGGATGGACCGTGTGGGCTTGTCTGTCACAGGCTTCTACATGACACCCGAAATTAAGTATGACTTCGCCACCCTCACTGGCCATGCTTTTTACTACTACTGCTATGGCGCTTCAGTCAGCGAAGTTGAAATTGACACACGCACAGGCGAGTATTGGGTCAAGGCTGTCGACATCGTTCACGATGCAGGCAAGAGCATCAACCCAGCCATCGACAAAGGTCAAATTGAAGGTGGCTACGTGCAAGGCATGGGTTGGCTCACCATGGAAGAGTGCATTTGGGACAAGAAGGGCAAGTTCCTCACGCATGGCCCCAGCACTTACAAAATCCCTGTGGCCGGCGACATTCCAGAACACTTCAATGTCACTTTGTTTGACGGCAGCAATTTGAAGCCGACCCCCTTCAATTCAAAAGCTGTGGGCGAGCCGCCTTTGATGTTGGCCTTGTCAACCTTCTTCGCTTTGCGTGACGCCGTCAGTGCCAGTGCCGATCACAAAACCGTGGTTCACATGAGCGCGCCTGCCACACCCGAAAAGATTTTGATGACGTGCGAAAAGGCGAAGGCTGCCGCTTAAAAGGCGAAGGCCGCAGCTGAATGTCTGAAGGCGTTGGGTTTCAGTCTTGACCTTCTGTGAGGGTATCGAGCTGAAACCTGCCACTCTTGTGCCACAGCCAAACGTCTGAATACACCACCTTGCTCATATGAGCAGGTACGGGGTAAGGCGCTGCTTGTCGCACAGTTTTTTCAATTTCTCTCATGACCTCAGGTGCGTGGCCTGGTGCCCGAACCCAATAAGTTCGAGTCACTTGGCCTTGTTTGTCCACCTCGACATCCAACACGCCAACTGCGTAAAGCATGGGAGGGAGGCGGCCTTTGAAAATTCGCTCACCATTGAGTTTGTAAAGGTGCTTCGCTGCATCGACCCGATATTCGTGGGGGGTGCGCGCGTTGGATGTTGGCAGTTGAGGCTTGGGCGGTGGTGCTGGTTGAACCACGGGCGCGGGCGCTTTGACGGGTGCGGGAGGTGGTTGGAGCGGTGCTGGCGCCGGTGGTGGCGGCGTTGGTGTACTGCACCCCGCCAACCAGATCGCTGTGAGGCAAACCAAAATACTGGCCCGGTTGCCAATTTTTGGCAGGACAAGTTGCTTGTCAGTGCATTGCGTGTCAAATGGGGTCATGTTGAATAAACCTTCCAAACCATGGGTGGCATTTTGTCACTGTACAGTGTGGTTTGAACAAACATTGATTGAAAGTTAGTTTCAGTGCATTGGAAATCTGAATTTGTCGAAAAACTGGCTCAAAGTCCTGCCATTTGGATCACGGTGTTGCAAGCCCAAGGTTCGGTGCCCAGGGGTGCGGGTACTGTCATGGTGGTCTTTGACGATATTTTTTTTGGCACCATCGGTGGCGGTCACTTGGAGTTTGAGGCCATTGCTGAGGCTCGGCAATATTTGAAATTGACCGATCTCTCTCAAGTCTTGCCGATGGAAAAGCGCTTTGCCTTGGGCCCCAGTTTGGGTCAATGCTGTGGTGGCGCGCTGGTTTTGAATTTTGAATCGGTCTCAGGGCGTGACACAGACCGACTTCAAGCAATTCTGGACGCACAAAGAATCCAACGGTTCATGCCTCTTGCACTTTTTGGGGGCGGGCATGTTGGCAAGGCTTTGGTCAATGTGCTGGCGCCTTTGCCCTTTCAAGTGCGCTGGGTTGACAGCCGTGACGAGATTTTTCCCGACCCTGTGCCGCCTCAAGTGGTGTGCGAGCATTCCAATCCAGTTCAAGCTGCTGTGGCTGATTTGGCGCCCAACAGCCGCGTGCTCATCATGAGTTTCAGTCACGCAGAAGATTTGGACATCGTGGCCGCGTGCCTCTTGCGTATCCGCCAAAAGAACGATTTGCCTTTTGTCGGCCTCATTGGGAGTGCCACCAAATGGGCCACTTTCAAGCGCCGCTTGGCTGAACGGGGATTTTCCGAGGCGGAGTGCCAACACATCACTTGCCCCATCGGTGTGCCAGGTATTTCTGGCAAAGAACCCGAAGTGATTGCGGTAGCGGTGGCGGCGCAGCTTTTGCAAGTCTAAAAATTGTATACACTTCGGTAAACAGTTTTGGGAATCTGACATGGAAGCTTATTTGCTGGATTGGGTTAACTTGCTATTGCGGTGGGTCCATGTGATTACCGCAATCGCTTGGATTGGTTCGTCTTTTTACTTTGTGTTCTTGGACAACAATTTGCTCAAACCCAACTCACCCGACTTGCTTGAGAAGGGCGTCGATGGGGCCATGTGGGCCGTTCATGGCGGCGGCTTTTACAACCCGCAAAAGTACATGGTGGCGCCCAAGAAAATTCACACCAAGTTGCACTGGTTTTATTGGGAAAGCTATTCGACGTGGCTGACAGGCTTTGCGCTTTTCACAGTCATGTATTTGTGGAATGCCAGCACCTACCTCATTGACAAATCGCTGATGGACTGGTCGCCTGCAGTGGCCATCACAGCCGCCTTGGGTTTCTTGGTCGCCTTTTGGTTCATTTACGATACCGTTTGCCGTTTGTTTGGATTTCGCAAAAATGGTGAAGTGATCGTTGCGGCACTGATGTTGTGTGTTGTGGCTTTTGCATCTTGGTTGGCTTGTCAGTTGTTTGCAGGCCGCGCTGCGTTTTTGTTGGTCGGCGCCATGATTGCAACCGCCATGAGTGCCAATGTATTTGTTTGGATCATTCCAGGTCAGCGCAAAGTGGTGGCCGCCATGACTTCGGGTGAAAAATACGACGCCATGTCACTGGCCATTCACGGCAAACGCGGCAAACAAAGAAGCGTGCACAACACGTACTTCACCTTGCCTGTTATTTTTGCCATGCTGAGCAATCACTACAGCTTTTTGTACACGCATCCACAGCGCTGGCTCATTCTGTTTGTCATGATGTTTGCAGGCGCATTGATTCGTCAATTCTTTGTGCAGCGTCATGGTTATCACCTTGGGCGTGCAGCCAATCCTTGGCCTTTTGCGGCAGTCGGTGTAGTTTTAATAGTGGCTGCTATCTTGGCCATGGCACCGTGGGGCGCTGCCACCCAACAAGTTCCAATGAGCGACACCAAGGCTCAAGCCGTGACTTTTTCAGAAGTCAAAACGGTCATTGACCAGCACTGCTTGGCTTGCCATGGCGCTCAGGTTCAAATGAAAAATGTTCGACTTGACCAGAAAGAGGGCATTCAGGCGCACGCGCAAAACATTTACCAACAAGTGAGTGTGACCAAGCAGATGCCTATGAACAACGCGACGGGCATGAAAGAAGAAGAGCGCAATCTGATTGCGCGTTGGTATCAAGCAGGTGCCAAGGTAGATTGAATTTGCAACCGGTTTAGTGGCCCAGCGCAAGCTGCTTAGCGAATTGGTTGTGTCGCTCAATGACGCGACCTAAGTCAAGTGTGGCCAATTGGCCTTCACTGACCACAACGCGGCCATTCACGATGGTGTAACTGGCGGGTGCGCTGGCGCACAACATGAGGCTGCCAATGGCGTCGTGCACAGCGCCGCCTGCAAAGCTCAGACTGCGCAAGTCAAACAAGGCCATGTCGGCGCAGTAACCCACACTCAGCTGGCCAATGTCTTTGCGGCCCAGGACTTCTGCACCACCCCGAGTGGCCAAGCGCAGGGCATCGCGGGCCGTCATTTCCATAGGCGCGGTATCGCAACCAAAAACCGTTTGCCCTTGTGCCGTGACTTGGGGTGATTCAAGTGATTTGCGCAGGCGCGCTAGCAACATGGCTTGGCGCGCTTCGTTCACCATGTGGGCCGCGTCGTTGCTGGCGCTGCCATCCACCCCTAAACCAACAGGCACGCCGGCTTCAATCATTTTCCGGATGGGTGCAATGCCACTGGCCAAGCGCATGTTGCTGCAAGGGCAGTGGGCAATGCCGGTGCGGGTGGCGGCAAACAGCGAGATGCCTTCGTCGTCTAATTTGACGCAATGCGCATGCCACACATCATCACCCAACCAACCCAAGTCCTCCGCATATTGGGTGGGAGTTCGGTTGAATTTTTCTAGGCTGTAGGCAATGTCATGGTCATTTTCTGCAAGATGAGTGTGCAGTCGAACGCCATAGTGGCGTGCCATTTCTGCCGACAAACGCATCAGATCTTGACTTACGCTAAAGGGCGAGCAAGGCGCTACCGCAACCTGCGTCATGGCGCCGTGTGAAGCATCATGAAATTGAGTAATTAGGCGCTGTGTGTCTTTCAAAATAGCGTCTTCTTGCTCTACCACCCGATCGGGCGGCAGGCCACCTTTTGATTGGCCCACGCTCATGCTGCCACGTGTGGCGACAAAGCGCATGCCAATTTCGCGCGCAGCGTGAATGCAATCGTCCAACTTGACGCCATTGGGGTAGATGTACAAGTGATCGCTGCTGGTGGTACAGCCCGACAACAACAATTCGGCCATGGCTGTTTGCGTGCTGGCATAAATCATGTCGGGTTGCAGTCCCGCCCAAATGGGATAGAGGCCCCTGAGCCAACTGAACAACTCAGCGTTTTGAACTCCCGGGATGGCACGCGTCAAACTTTGCGACATGTGGTGGTGGGTATTGACCATGCCAGGAATGACCACATGATGTTCGGCGTCAATGACACGATCGGCGGTGCTTGGCAAGGCATGCGCTGGGCCGATGGCCTCGATGCAATTGTTGCGAACATAAATGGAGGCATTGCTCAACTCATCGCCAGCATCGTTCAGTGTGGCAATGGTGTGAGCGTTGTGAATAAGCAGGGTGGTCATGGCCATGATTTTGCATGAAGAATTTGATTGTGGTCGGGGCAGACACTACACTCATACCCCATGAGTTATGACAATTTATTGCACCCTGATGTTCAAAACAATCCCCGTATTTTTTTGAGGCAATTGTTCGACGCCGCAGTTCAGCGTGCCTTGCCCCTGAAAAACACGGCAGCTTTTTTACCCAGTGTTCCCAAGGGACGAACCTTGGTTCTAGGTGCAGGCAAAGCAGCCGGCGCCATGGCCCATGCTGTTGAAGCACTTTGGCCCCAAGATGCGCCTTTGTCGGGTATGTTGGTGACACGCTATGGTCATACCCCAGAACGTCCTGCGGGCGTACCCGAGCGTTTAAAAGTGGTGGAGGCCTCGCACCCGGTACCTGACGCTGCGGGCTTGGCCGCGGCAGAAGAAATTCTCAAATTGACAAGGGGCTTGACGTCAGATGATTTGGTGTTGTGCCTCATTTCTGGGGGCGGTTCTGCGCTGCTGACCTTGCCTGCAGAGGGTTTGAGTTTGGCTGAAAAGCAGGCCATCAATCAGGCTTTGCTCAAAAGCGGCGCCAACATCAGCGAAATGAATTGTGTTCGCAAGCACTTATCAAGAATCAAGGGAGGGCGTTTGGCAGCGGCTTGTGCGCCAGCGAAGGTGGTCACCCTGACCATCAGCGATGTGCCAGGTGATGATCCCTCCATCATTGCCAGTGGTCCTACCGTCCCAGACCCCAGCAGCTGCGCGGACGCTTTGAACATCTTGCAACGTTACAACATCGAGGTCTCTGCTCAGGTTTTGGATTCGCTGCAACAAGGCGCTTTTGAAACGCCCAAACCTGGCCATGATCTTTTCAAGTCGAATCAGGTTCATCTCATTGCAACGCCAGCACAATCATTGCAAGCCGCTGCAGCTTTGGCCGAATCCAAAGGTTTGCGCGCGTATGTGTTGAGTGACGAAATAGAAGGCGAGTCTCGAGAAGTTGGCAAGGTGCATGCGGCTTTGGCGCGTGCCAGTGCAAAAGGCATGGGCCCGTTTGTGCGGCCCTGTGTCATTCTGAGTGGTGGAGAAACCACTGTCACGGTTCAATCCGGCAAGGTCAAATCTGGCCCTAGAGCAAGGGAAGGGCGGGGCGGTAGAGCCGGTGAGTTCTGCATGGGCTTGGCATTGGCCTTGCAGGGCCAAGAAGGCGTTTGGGCGCTGGCGGCGGATACCGATGGCATCGATGGCATCGAGGACAATGCGGGCGCTTTGGTGACGCCCGACACACTCCTTAGAGGCCGAATGGCTGAGCGCAACTTAGATGAACACCTCGCCTGCAACGATGCGTATGGCTACTTTCAGGCCTTGAATGATTTGGTTTTCTCGGGTCCTACGCACACCAACGTGAACGATTTCCGGGCCATTTTGGTGTTGTGACAAAGTATTGATTTACGTCAACGCAGGGCTTGCTAGGCTCTGGCAAATTGGCGTCTATGTTGAATCGTGTTCTTTCAAAGGTTCCTGTGGCATCGGACGAGATGCTCGCCGGTACTGTTTTACTGCGGCGAGGCCAAGTGGCCAGCAAAGCCATGCACCTGATCAGTGGGCGCGTGGCATTGGGTGTGATTGAGGGTGATGTCTTGGTGCATCAGTTGGGGGTTGTTGAAGGCCCGTTCTGGTTAGAGGTTGCTGCAGCCATGCTAGAACTGCCGCATGCGGTTGATGCCATGGCGGAGAGCCCTGTGCGAATTCAGACCATGCCCTTGGCGCAATTTAAAAGCCAACTTAAAAACTTACCAGAACTGGTTCAGAGCCTGATGCTTGATTTGGCCAAAGCCCAAAGACAGCAAATTGAAGTGGCCGTCAGCCGCTTGGCCAAAGATGCCGATGCCCGGTTGGCAGAATGGTTGTTGCGCCATGCTGAGCCTTCGGATGAGGCAGGCAGCTTGGCCGTTATTTTGCGAGACAGAAAAAGACTGATTGCCGCTCAATTGGGCATTGCCCCAGAAACATTTTCTCGTGTTCTAAAGCATTTGCGCGACCGCAAGCTCATCAGTGGCGGGGGTAGGGTATTGAACTTACTCGATCTGACGGGTTTGCAATCATTGGCAGGTATTTGAGTCGAATTAATTCATGTGAACGAGGCAGGGGTTTCAAAGCTCGATAGAATTTATCGAACTTTAAGATTCCCATGCATCCCCAAGAGCCTGCGCGACTTCAGCTTTCTCACATCACCAAGCGTTATCCTGGTGTGGTGGCCAATCGTGCTGTGTCACTCACGGTCAGGCCAGGCGAAGCCCACGCTGTTTTAGGCGAAAACGGGGCGGGCAAATCAACCCTCATGAAAATTATTTATGGCTCGGTCAAGCCAGACGAGGGTGAGATTCATTACAACGGTCTGCCCGTTCACATTAAAAATCCGCAACAGGCCAGAGCGCTGGGCATCAGCATGGTGTTTCAGCACTTTAGTTTGTTTGACACCATGAGTGTGGCTGAAAATGTTTGGCTAGGCTTAGACAAAACACTTCAGTTAAACGAGGTCACGCTGCGCATCCAAAATAAAGCAGCTGAGTATGGTTTGGACATCGACCCGTCTAGGCCAGTCCACACTTTAAGCGTGGGTGAAATGCAGCGTGTAGAAATTATCCGTGCATTGCTGACTGAACCCAAGCTATTGATTTTGGACGAGCCCACCTCGGTACTAACGCCCCAGGCGGTTGAAAAGCTCTTTGTCGTTTTAAAAAAGCTGGTCAGTGAAGGCTGCAGCTTGTTGTACATCAGTCACAAATTGCATGAGATCCGCGAGTTGTGCACGGCTTGTACGGTGTTGCGAGGTGGCGAGGTCACAGGGGTGTGCAATCCTAGGGAAGAATCCAATGCATCGCTCAGTCGATTGATGATTGGCGCCGAACCACCTGCCTTGACCCATCAAGAACGCACACCGGGCGAAGTGCTGTTTCAAACGGTCAACTTGTGTATGCCAAAGGAAGATCAATTTGGGGTCGATCTCAAGCACATTGATTTGCAAGTTCGTTCTGGCGAAGTGGTTGGCATTGCGGGTGTGTCTGGCAACGGGCAGCGTGAATTGCTTTACGCTTTATCTGGCGAAGATACGCGTGCGCCTTCACAGGCCATCCAACTTCTACAACAAGATGTGGGCCATTGGGATGCCCATTCGCGACGTCAAGCCGGCATGCATTTTGTGCCCGAAGAAAGACTGGGGCGAGGTGCAGTGCCTACTTTGAGTTTGGCGCAAAACATGTTGCTCACGCGTTCAGAAGCCATCGCCCAGGGCGGTTGGATCAATGCGAAAACCTTGCAAGCGCAAGCTCAAAAAGTCATTGATCGATTCCATGTCAAAGCCAACGGTCCTCAGGCCGTCGCACAATCTTTGTCGGGGGGTAATTTGCAAAAATTCATCGTGGGCCGCGAGATCGATGCAAAACCAAAGGTCTTGCTGGTCTCCCAACCCACATGGGGCGTTGATGTCGGCGCTGCCGCTCAAATTAGAGGCGAGTTGTTGGCGCTGCGTGATGCAGGCTGTGCTGTTCTGGTGGTCAGTGAAGAGCTGGATGAATTGTTTGAAATTTCTGATCGCCTTTACGTCATGGCCAATGGCAAGTTGTCGCCATCCATCGACAGAAAAAAAGCCTCGGTCGCCCAAATTGGCGAATGGATGAGCGGACTTTGGGAAGCACATGCTGAAGCTTGAACGTCGCCCTCAGCCTTCTGAATTATGGCGGTATGGGTCGCCGGTATTGGCTTTGATACTGACTGTGGCCTTGGGCATTGGCCTCTTTGTTCTCTTGGGTAAAGACCCGGTTCGTGGCTTGCAGATGTTTTTTTGGGAACCCCTCAAGTCGGCTTATGCGCTGGGTGAGCTCATGGTCAAGGCCACGCCCTTGTTGATCATCGCCTTGGGCTTGGCCGTGGCGTATCGCTCTAACGTTTGGAACATTGGGGCTGAAGGACAGTTTGTCATTGGCGCTGTTGCAGCCAGCGGTGTGGCCTTATTGGCCGACAAAGAAACCGGGCGTTGGATTGTGGTGGCCGTGGTGTTGGCAGGCATGCTGGGCGGCATGTGTTGGGCCGGCTTGGTGGCGTGGCTCAAAGACCGTTTCCATGCCAACGAAATTTTGGTCAGCCTGATGCTGGTCTATGTGGCCGACATGGTTCTCGGCTATTTGGTCTACGGCCCCTGGAAAGACCCCGCTGGCTATAACTTTCCCCAATCCAAAGCTTTT
This sequence comes from Limnohabitans sp., assembly GCA_044360785.1. Classification (GTDB taxonomy): domain Bacteria; phylum Pseudomonadota; class Gammaproteobacteria; order Burkholderiales; family Burkholderiaceae_C; genus Limnohabitans_A. The sequence continues at coordinate 8,027 of JBIKJX010000001.1, read as the reverse complement.
GAAACTGTGGCCCAAATACCCAGACTGATGAGTGGTTCCCGCGTCAGCGCTGGCTTAATTTTGGCTTTGATCGGTGTTGTTGCGGTTTGGATCTTCTTGTTCAGAACTCGCGCGGGCTTTGCTCAGCAAGTGGGTGGGCTTGCGCCTGCTGCTGCCAGGTACGCAGGCTATTCATCCAGCAAAGCCTTGTGGATTGCACTGATGGTTTCGGGTGGCGCTGCCGGTTTGGCGGGCGCATTGGAGGTGGCAGGGCCCATTGGCCAGCTAACGCCTTATGTGCCTGCCGGTTACGGCTTCGCCGCCATCATCGTGGCCTATGTCGGCCGCTTGCACCCCGTGGGCATGGTCTTCTCTGCTGTGCTCATGAGCATGTTTTACATTGGTGGTGAATTGGCGCAATCGCGCATGGGCTTGCCCAAGTCCATCACGGGTGTTTTTCAGGGCTTGTTGTTGTTCACTTTGTTGGCCTGCGATACCTTGATGACCTACCGTTTACGCTGGCAGGGCAGGAGAGTCTGATGGAATCTTACGCATTGCTCGTTGCAGCCACCCTGAACGCAGGCACGGTACTGGCCATTGCCGCCATGGGCTTGCTCATTAATGAAAAAGCGGGCGTTGTGAATCTGGGGGCCGAGGGCATGATGTTGTGTGCGGCCATCGCTGGTTTTGCTGTCGTGGTGCACACGGGCAGCGATGCCGTGGGTTTCTTGGCGGGCATGGTCGCCGGCGCGCTCATGGCCGCTGTTTTTGGCGGCTTGGTGATCTATCTCGGCACCAACCAATACGCCACAGGTTTGGCCCTGAGTTTGTTTGGGGTTGGATTTTCTGCCTTTGTTGGTATTGGGTATGTGCAAGAAAAACTACCACCCAGGCCCGCCTTTGAAATTCCGTTTTTGTCTGACATTCCTTTGTTGGGCTCCGCCCTGTTCAAGCAGCACCCGCTGGTTTACGGCGTCATTGCTTTTGTTTTTGCATTGATTTGGTTCCTATACAAAACACGCACAGGCTTGGTGCTGAGATCGGTGGGTGAATCCCCCGAATCGGCGCATGCACTGGGCTACCCAGTTCGCCTCATTCGACTTTACGCAGTCATTGTGGGAGGGGCTTTGTGTGGATTGGCGGGGGCCTACATTTCAGTGGTCTACACGCCCTTGTGGGTTGAGGGAATGGTGGCAGGCAAAGGATGGATTGCCTTGGCCTTGACCACCTTTGCAACCTGGCGACCGGCCCGAATTTTGCTTGGTGCTTATCTGTTTGGTGGCGTCACCATGTTGCAATTCCATTTGCAGGGATTAGGGGTTCAAGTTCCCAGTCAATTGCTGTCTGCAATGCCTTATCTGGCAACCATTGTGGTTTTGGCTTTGATCTCGCGAAATCCTGCTTGGATTAAGGTCAACATGCCAGCCTCACTAGGCAAACCTTTCCATCCCAGTTCATAATGTTTTTTTTCGTGCAACCTTGTTTATCCATAAAGGAATTTTCATGACAGTTCTGAACAAGCGATCGGTTCTCAAAATCGCCGCCATTTCAATCGTTGCGGCAGCTGCCCTTGTGGCCTGTGGCAAGAAAGAAGAAGCCAAGCCTGCCGCTGCAGCACCCAAGGCTGAGCCCCTCAAAGTGGCTTTTGCCTATGTGGGCCCCGTCGGTGATGGCGGTTGGACTTTTGCGCACGACAACGCTCGCAAAGCGCTTGAAAAAGAATTCGGCGACAAGATCGTTACCAGCTTTGTTGAGAAAGTACCTGAAAGCGCCGATGCAGAGCGCGTGTTCCGCGACTTTGCCAGCCAAGGTAACAAGCTTATTTTCGGCACCACATTCGGTTACATGGACCCCATGTTGAAAGTGGCAGCCGACAACAAAGAAATCAAATTTGAGCATGCAACAGGTTACAAAACAGCCGACAACATGCGCACCTACGACAGCCGTACCTACGAAGGTGCTTACATGGCTGGCGTCATTGCAGGTAAGATGACCAAAACCAATACCTTGGGTGTGGTGGCCTCTATTCCAATTCCTGAAGTCATTCGCAATATCAACACCTTCACTTTGGGTGCGCAGTCTGTCAATCCCAAAATCAAAACCAAAGTGGTTTGGGTTAACGAATGGTTCAACCCACCCAAAGAGACTGAAGCAGCCACTGCTTTGATCAATGGCGGCGCCGACGTGTTAATGCAAAACACTGACTCTTCAGCCGTGTTGCAAACAGCCGAAAAAATGGGCAAGCGCGCCTTTGGTTGGGACTCCGACATGACGGCTTACGGTCCCAAAGCTCACTTGGGTTCCGCCATCATCAATTGGGCACCTTACTACATCAAGGCCGTGGGCGAAGCACTTGATGGCAAGTGGTCAACTGGCCAAAGCTGGTGGGGCGTTAAAGAAGGCGCCATTGACATGGTGTCTGTGGCTGCCGATGTTCCAGAAGATACCAAGAAGAGAGTGGACGAAATCAGAGCTGGTTTGAAAGACGGAAGCTTTGTGATTTGGAAAGGTCCTATCGTTGGTCAAGATGGCAAAGAAATTTTGGCCAAAGATGCTGTCGCCGATGACAAGTTCTTGGGCGGTATCAAGTTCTATGTGAAGGGCGTTGAAGGCAAAGTGCCTAACTGATTTCCTTGTCAGTCACAAAAAAGCCGGGCTTCTTTCGAAGCCCGGCTTTTTTTCGTTCAATTATTTCTTAGCAGCTTTGGCAAAGTCGCCTGCATACACATACAGAAACTTGGCAGGATCCAATGTTTTCCGGATGGCTGCATTGACCTCTGCCAGTGTGCTTGCCTGAATTTGTGCATCGAACTTCTCGGTATAGGCCATTGTTCGATTGGCAAATGTATGCGCAACATGGCCTGCTGCCAATGCACCGTCTTGCGCACGCGTTATTTTGCGCTCTTCAAGGAGCGATTTTTTCGCATCTGCCAACTCTTCTGCGCTTATGCCTTCTTTGACAAACTTTGCCAGTTCCTCTTGAACGCTGGCCTTGAGCTTGGCCAGGTTTTGAGGTGCATAGATGGCAAAAAGCACCCACATACCAGAGGGGTCAAAGTTGCTGACACTCAGATCACTGCCCGCGCCATAGCTGATACCGTCTTTTTGACGCAAACGGTCAAACAAACGCGACTTGACGCCGCCGCCCAAAACCCGATTGGCCAACATCAAAGGAATGAACTCAGGTTGCGTGTCTTGCAATGCCAAGGGCAGTCCTGCCAGGAAGAATGCATTGGCCTTGTCGGGTGCCTCCAGTTGAATGACCTCCGCTTTGGGTGGTTTGGTTTCGGCTTTTAGGCGGGTGAAATTCTTTTGGCTTGTCCAATTGCCAAATAACTGGTTGAGTTGAGTCTTGACGGCATCGCTGTCAAAATCGCCCACCAATGCAAATTGGCTTTGATTTGCGCCATAGAAGGTGCTGTGGAATTGTTTGATGGCGTCCAATTTGGCTGCTTTGAGTTCAGCAAGGGACTCATCCAAACTGAGTGCCGCGCGAACATCACCTTTTTTGTAGGCGTCCAAGGCCAAGGACATAGCTTGAGAGCCCATGGCGTTGGGCTCGCTTCTCTGGCTTTCTAAGGCCGTGGTGCTTTCTTGAATCAATAAATCAAATTCCTTTGAATCAAAAGCAGGTTTGCGCAAAATGTCGCTGATTAAGTTCAGCACCTCTGGTAAATTTTTCTTCAAGGTGTCAAAACGAACGGTGACATTTTGTCCACCGCCAGTGACCTCGATTTGTGTTTTCAATTCATCCAACTTGGCTGAGATTTCCGAGCGTTTCAAGTTGCCTGCACCTCGCATCAAGAGGCGAGCAGTCAAGCCTGAGTTTGTGGCTTGATTGAATAAAGAAGTTTCGTCACCAAAGCGCAAGGTGAAGTTGCCGCTGACTGTTTCGCCGCGTGTTTTCTTGGGCGTCAAAATGAGTTTCATGCCATTGGCCAAGGCCAAACGCTGGGTGCGTTTTTCGATGTTGGCAGGCGTAATGTCAAAGACTTCGCCTTCGGTGGCAGCTGTTTTTCCTTTGTAGTCAGAGAGCAATTTAGCAACATCGACAGGTTCTGGTAGATTGCTTCTATCTGGCGAGGCTGTGGGAATGAATTGCCCCAAAGTTCGATTGTTCTCTTTGAAATAATTCAAACCTACTTTTTGCAAATCAGAAACTGTTAAGTTTTCAATGCGATCGCGGTGTAAGAAAAACAAGCGCCAATCGCCGTTCGCAATCGATTCAGAGAGTTGAACCGCCAAACGTTGTGGGTTGTTGATGATCTTGTCGATCTCACTTAGCAAGCTGGCTTTGGCGCGTTTCAATTCTTCTTCTGTGACTGGATTTTTTTGCAGACCTTCCATTTCTTCTAGCAAAACCTTGCGCGCTTCTGCCAAGCTTTGGGTTTTGCTAAGTTCGGCCATGACGACCATGTAGCCGCGCTCGGCCAAGTCGAAGCCCCAAGGGTTGACATTGGCGGCCAATTTTTTCTCCACCAAATTTTTGTGAAGTCGACCATTGGGCGTACCGGCCAACACATCGCTCAATGCGGCCATGGCTGCTGAGTCCGGATGACTGCCGGCAGCTGTGTGATACAGCACCGCTGTGATTTGCGTATCGCCCGTGCGTTTAACTGTGACTTCACGTGGTCCATCTTGAGCGGGATCTTGGGTGTAAGTTGCTTGTAGCACACGTTTCGGTTTTGGGATAGCACCAAAAACTTTTCGAATGAGCGTCAATGTACTGGCTGGCTCAAATTTGCCAGCCACCAACAGCACAGCGTTATCGGGTTGGTAATACTTGCGATAAAAGTTTTGAAGATTTTCGATTTTGACGTTCTCAACATCGGTGCGCGCACCAATGGTGCTTTTGCCATAGTTGTGCCAATCGAAAGCGGTTGACGTCATGCGTTGCCACAGCGCCATGTAGGGGTTGTTTTCACCGCTCTCCATTTCGTTGCGAACGACTGAAAACTCAGTGTCTAAATCCTTGCGCGCAATGAAGCTGTTGATCATTCGATCGGCTTCCATTTCCAAAGCCCATTTCAGGTTGTCTGGATTGGCTGGAAAAGTTTGGTAGTAATTGGTTCTGTCATAGAAGGTGGTGCCATTGAAATCCATGCCACGCTTGCCCAACTCCTGCATGATGTTGCCGCGGGTGGGTGTGCCTTTAAAGACCAAATGCTCTAGTAAGTGGGCCATGCCAGTTTCGCCATAATTTTCATGGCGACTGCCAACCAAGTAAGTGATGTTGACGGTGGTGGTGGGTTTGGAGGCATCGGGCGCCAACAGAACGCGCAAACCATTGGGCAGTCGAAATTCTGAAATGCCTTCAACCGTGGTGACCGCTTGAAGCCCAGCAAGCGTGACAATGGGGTTGTTTGCTTTTGCGGCGGGTGCAGCGCCAGTCTGCGCTTGGCTCCAAGGGGGCACAAAAAGTGCCACACACATCAATGAAACACGAACGAGTGGAAATTGCATAAATACTTCTCGAAAAGAAACAAAAGTACTTTATACACCTGCTTTAGAATACTTGGCGAATACCTGCGTACCGGCGGGTGTTCAATTTTGTCAAACCCGGTGCCATGTAGAGGACTACCATGTATAAAAACCTCGCTGCCACGCTCGTGGCCGCCTGTTTATTTTCGCCCTTTCATTTGCTTGCATCTGATGCCCCAAAGGCAAAGGGGTCCGTTCATCAACCCATAAAAGCTGCATTCGTTTATGTCACACCCGTGTTTGACATGGGCTGGACGCATCAGCACGACAAGGGCCGTCAGGCTGTAGAGAAGACCTTTGGGGCAGACGTTAAAACCACGGTGGTTGCCAACGTGGCCGAAGGTGCTGACGCTGAGCGGGTGGTCCGTGACTTGGCTCAGCAAGGCAATGACATAATTTTTACCACCAGTTTTGGCTACATGGAGCCCACCTTGAAGGTGGCCAAAGAGTTTCCGAAGGTTAAGTTTGAATCCATCACTGGATATAAAACTGACGCGAATGTTGCCATCGCCAATGCGCGTTATTACGAAGGACGTTATTTGGCCGGCATTGCTGCAGGCCGGATGACCAAAACCAATGTGGCTGGTTATGTGGCGGGGTTTCCCATTCCGGAGGTTTTACAAGGCTTGAACGCTTTCACCTTGGGAATGCGCTCTGTGAACCCTCAGGCCCAAGTCAAAGTCATTTGGCTGAATGCATGGTTTGACCCTGGCAAGGAACGTGATTCCGCCATGACGCTGTTCAACCAAGATGCGGATGTGATTACTTTTCACTCAGCGACCAATGCCGTCATGGTGGCTGCGCAAGAGCGGGGCAAGATGGCCATTGCCTACCATTCCGACATGCGAAAAGTGGCACCCGATGCTCAATTGTTGGCCATTACCCACAACTGGGGGAATTACTACACGGCGCGTGTGAAGGCGCTGCAAAATGGGCAGTGGCAAACCTCAACGGTTTGGGGGGGATTGAAAGAGGGCATGATCCAGGTCGGTGACTTTGGGCCCAAGCTGTTGCCGCAAGTGCGCGCTGAAATTTTGCAAGCGCAAAAAGACATCGTGGCAGGCAAACGTCATCCCTTTCAAGGCCCCATTGAAGACAACGAAGGCAAGTTGGTCATGGCGGCTGGGCAGAAGTTGAGCGATGCTCAAATTTTGAACATGAACTTTGCTGTGGCGGGTGTGGTTGGGAAACTCAAGCCTTGAAGCAACACTTTACAATGAACGCTTGAATTCAAAGACTGTTGGAGAAACTGAGCAATGAGCATCAAAAGCGACAAATGGATCCGACGCATGGCTGAAGAGCACGGCATGATCGAGCCCTTCGAGCCCGGCCAAGTGAGAAAAAACGCTGCAGGCGAGAAAATTGTCAGCTACGGCACCAGCAGTTATGGCTATGACATTCGTTGTGCCCCTGAGTTCAAGGTGTTTACCAACATCTACAGCACCGTGGTCGATCCCAAGAATTTCGATGAAAAAAGCTTTGTCGACATCCAGTCCGATGTGTGTGTCATCCCGCCCAACAGCTTTGCCTTGGCTCGCACAATGGAATACTTTCGTATTCCTCGAAACGTCCTCACCATTTGTTTGGGCAAAAGCACCTATGCCCGTTGCGGCATCATTGTGAACGTCACCCCCTTTGAACCCGAGTGGGAAGGCTACGTCACTCTTGAATTTAGCAACACCACCCCTCTGCCAGCCAAGATTTATGCAGGGGAGGGTTGTGCCCAGGTGTTGTTCTTTGAAAGCGACGAAGTTTGCGAGACGAGCTACAAAGATCGGGGTGGAAAATACCAAGGTCAAGTGGGTGTCACATTGCCCAAGACTTAAAGTGCGACAATAGCGGGTTAATGACCGCATCTTTTTCAAATCTATCGCTGGCTGAACCGCTGGCACGTGCCGTAGCCGAAATGGGCTATGAATCCATGACTCCCATCCAAGCCCAGGCCATCCCTGTGGTTTTGACGGGCAAAGACGTGATGGGCGCTGCGCAAACAGGGACCGGTAAAACCGCTGCCTTTTCGCTACCGCTTCTGCAGCGTTTGCTTAAGCACGAAAACACTTCCACATCGCCCGCGCGTCACCCTGTGCGTGCGCTGGTGTTGTTGCCCACCCGCGAATTGGCCGATCAAGTTGCCCAGCAAATCAAGCTGTATGCCAAGTACACCCAAATGCGCAGTACGGTAGTGTTTGGCGGCATGGACATGAAGCCCCAAACCATCGAGCTCAAAAAAGGCGTCGAAATTTTGGTGGCAACGCCAGGCCGATTGCTCGATCACATCGAAGCTAAAAATGCGGTGCTGAATCAAGTGGAATATGTGGTGCTGGACGAAGCCGACCGCATGCTGGACATTGGCTTTTTGCCGGATCTACAGCGTATTTTGAGTTTCTTGCCTAAGCAGCGCACCACCCTGTTGTTTTCGGCCACTTTCTCGCCTGAAATCAAGCGTTTGGCCAACAGCTATTTGCAAGACCCCATCACCATTGAGGTGGCACGCCCCAACGAAACGGCCTCGACGGTTGAACAACGTTTTTATGCGGCCCAAGACGATGACAAGCGCCGGGTGGTCA
>JBIKJX010000064.1:0-8460 GCA_044360785.1 Limnohabitans sp. | reverse complement strand
AACTGAGGCCGAATGCGTGCCCCCCCTGAAAAAACAGCATGCTGCATGGCCGCCTGCAACCTTTGGGGTGCGCCCGTACCCGCCGCAGCCTCAAAATGGGACTTCAGCGCCTCTTCGGCTCTCGTTAATAGACTCATGACACCCCCGGGAGGAATCCGTCAAGAAAAAGTGACAGATTTATATGTCAATATATCAATACATTGAGAATTGTCAATACATGTTGACACCAAGCCTGTTTTTTCTTAAAACGGAACACTTACGGTGTGACGCCGCCAGGAACCCCCATGAACCCCTCAAATTCGATGTATTTGCCTTCCGATGACGATCAGCGTTTGGTTTTACACAATGAAATTCACACTCGCCCATCAGCAACCTTCAAACTTCCCGCACTGATTGTTTATGTTGCGGTGTTGAACGCTGGGGTGAGGATTGCAGACGAACTGACCCATCTACAAAATTTGTCGGGTCATGAGAATTTGACCTTGGACCAATTGAAGGGCAACTTTTTGCAGCTTCAATGCAACAACTACAAGCTCATTTGGGAGAGGCATACCGAGTTCACGCGTTACACCATCGTGCAAGCATTGCCTGCGCACGCCAAATGGGGGAGCAAACTGCCCGAACTGGCTGCCCATGCCGCGACAGGCATTGATTGGCTTCGCAACATTCCAGGCAAAACCATCGCGGCCATTCAATTGGCCATGCTGAATGAAGGCATGGACGATCCCGATGCCATCTACAAATCCAAACAATGGCTGGGAGAAGGGACCGTCATTGGTTCCAAAATGGGGCGAACCTCTGACGATCAATCACACTCGCACTTAATCACCAATTTGAGAATCGGTGAAGATGGCTTCATCAGGATGTTGATCTTGGCTTCACCAGAAACATCCGAAAACAGAGCAGGCCGAATTGCACAACGCTTGTTGGAATTAGAAACCTATCGAATCATGTCTTTGTTGAGTTTGCCCGTCGCAAAAAAATTATCGGGCAAGTTGTCTGAGACAGAAATGGCATTGGTGCAAATTACTGCAAAGCTAGAGGCCAATACAGACAGCGACGAAGTCTTGCTCAGCAACCTGGCCAGCTTGGCCGCACAAGTTGAAAGTACCACTGCTGAGCACAGCTACAGGTTCAGTGCAGCACGTGCCTACGACGGCATTGTGCGAGAGAGAATCTCTGAAATGCGCGAACGCCCCTTGTCAGGCATTCAGACATTGGGGGAGTTCATGCAGCGACGCTTGGCGCCAGCCATGGCCACTGTCAACGCCACGTCTGTTCGCTTGTCTGCTTTGGCGGAACGTGTGGCCAGAGCCAGTGCGTTGCTTCGAACCCGCGTTGAAATTGCGGCAGAAGCACAGAACCAACAACTCCTTGAAAAGCTCACACGAGGTCAAGCCTTGCAACTTAGATTGCAAACGACCGTGGAAGGCTTGTCGATCGCAGCCATTACCTACTACGTAGTGAGTCTGGTCTTTTATTTGGGCAAAGCCATGAAGGCGTCGGGCTTGAATGTCAATCCCGAAATATTGGCTGGGATGAGCACGCCGGTTGTGCTGTTTTTCAGTTGGCGAATGATTCAAAAAATTCACCAAGGACTGAAAGACCTGTGAGTTGTTAAGCAGGCTGTTAAATCAAGTTGCGCAAGGACTGCGCTGCTTCCTGTAAAACAGGCACGATGCGTTTAACAACAGCCTCCGAACTCTCACCTTGGATGGGCATCAGCACACTGAGGGCGCCCATCAAGTCGCCTCGTAAATCTTTCAATGGCACCGCAATGCCTCTAAAAGCCAAATCAAATTGTTGCTCCGACAAGGCCCAGCCTTGTTGACGTATGCGCTTGATTTCTTTTCTTAAATCTTCTTGCGTAGAAATTGTGTACGGTGTGTAAGCTGGCAGTTGATGAGTGGCAAACCACGCCTCTAATTGCGCACTGGGTAAATTGGCCAACATCAACATGCCCGCAGAAGTGACGTGACCCGGAACGCGGGCACCCAAAACAAATCCAGAACTCATGGCGCGATTGGGACCGTTTCGAGACACATAAACAACCTCCCCTGCGTCGAGGACCGCCAAGTACACCACCTCCTGCAAACTGGCTGAAACCCTTTGCAAAACTGGCTGCGCAATTCTTGGCAATCTGGCGGAGGACAAATAGGATTGCCCTAAACGCATGATGCGAGGCGTTAACCAAAATTGTTTGCTGTCGCTACTGACATAGCCTAAGTGTTGCAATGTCAACAAATAACGCCTAGCTGCTGTGCGAGACAGCCCGCAGCGTTCGCCCACTTGCTGGGCCGTCATTCGAGAATGATTCTCGTCAAAAGCTTCAATGACGCCCAAGCCGCGCTCCAAACCTGCAATCCAATCACGTGCCAAAAAATTGTGACTCTCAGAGGTGAGTGCTTTGTTTTTGGTCAAACCAGTTGTCACGGCCATCTCCATGTTTACCCTAAATTAGGTCGATCATCGCACAGTTCTGTGCGTTTATCGCACAAATGTGCGACTAAAAATCGCCATTTTTTAACAGCAGTGAGTACATTTATCAGTTGCTCACATCAGTTGCTTTTGGCCTTGCCGCAACTCTGTGTTCACTCAGCGCCGGGGCTTTTCAGGGACCGGTATTTCAGACTCAAGGAAAAGAAACTATGTCTATTCAGAAATTGACCCGCATTGCATTGGCTACCGTCATCACCGCTGGTGCTGCAGTGGCCCAAGCTCAAGATATCAAAATTGCCAACATCGTTGAGATGTCCGGCCCAGGCACCACCTCTGGCGTGATGTTCAAACAAGGCGTCGAGTTGGCCATCAAAGAAATCAACGCTGCTGGCGGTATTTCTGGTCGCAAGATTAGCTACACATCGGAAGACACTCAAACCAACCCTGGCGTGGCCAAAGGCTTGACACAAAAGGCCGTTGACAATGATGTTTTCGCCATCATGGGCCCCGTTTTCTCAGGCTCCATCATGGTTTCCATGACAGAAAGCAAGCGCGGTGAGATTCCTAACTTCACAGGGGGTGAAGCCGCAGCCATTACTCAGCAAGGCAACCCATGGGTGTTCCGCACAGCTTTCGGCCAAACCGTCTCTTTCCCTAAGTTGGCTCGCTACATTCAAGGCAAATCCAAAAAATTGGCTGTCTTGTATGTGAACAACGACTTCGGCAAAGGTGGTCAAGCCACCATCAAACAATTGTTGGCAACTGGCCCCACACAAATCGTTGCTGAAATTTCAACAGAGTCTGGTCAAGTGGACTTTTCTGCTGCCGTGATTCAAGCCAAGCAGTCTGGCGCTGATGCCTTGTTTGCCTATACCAACGAAGAAGAATCCGCACGTCTGTTGCGCGAATTGCGCAAGCAAAACTGGAACAAGCCCATCATTGGTGAAACCGTGTTGACCAGCGCTAAGGTTGTTGAGTTGGCGGGTGAAGCCGCCAACGGCGCAGTGGCCCACGTTGGTTTGACAGTTGAAGCACCTCAACTCCAAGCTTTCGGCAGAAGATACCAAGCCGAATTCAAAACAGTTTCTGATCACAACGGCGTGAAAGGCTACACAGCTGTTTATGTCTTGAAAGCTGCTATTGAAAAAGCAGGCAAGGTTGATCGCAAAGCCGCCGCCGCTGCCATCCGCAACAGCTGCTTCTCTGCCAAGCAACACCCTGGTATCTTGATGGACGTTTGCTTTGATGACAAAGGCGACATTGACCGCGAAAGCTTCATCACTGAAATTCGCAACGGCAAAACAGTGGTTGCAGAAACACTGCCAGCTTTGAACAAGAAGTAATCTTGCCGCGTTAACTTTGTATTGGTATTTGAAATGTCCGACAAGCGATTTGTACTAGCGGGGGTGATGGGTTGGCCTGTGGCTCACACCCGATCTCCCGCCATTCACAACCACTGGATTGCCAAGCACGGCCTGAAAGGCGCGTATGTGCAATTGCCAGTGCAACCTGAAAAGCTGGAAGCCGCTGTGCGTGGTCTTTCTGCATTGGGTTTCGCAGGTTGCAACGTCACAGTGCCTCACAAAGTTAACGCCATGAAACTCATGGACGAGTTGACGCCTGCAGCGCGTCACATTGAAGCCATCAACACCATTGTGGTTCGCCCGGATGGCAGCTTGCTGGGTGCCAATAACGATGGCAATGGCTATATCCAAAGCCTTCGCGATGCCAATCCCGCATGGCGCGGTGATGCAGGCCCCGCATTGGTCTTAGGAGCCGGCGGCGCGGCGCGCGCCATTGTGGTGGGCTTGCTAGAGCAAGGCGCGCCTGAAGTCCGCATTGCCAACAGAACCACCGAGCGCGCACAAGCCTTGGCTGATGCCTTTGGACCCCGCGTCAAAGTTGTTTCTTGGGCCGAGCGAAACGATGCCATGGCCGGTGTCAAACTCTTGGTCAACACCACCACGCAGGGCATGTATGGGCAACCCGCGCTGGATGTGCATTTGGATGCATTGCCTGCCAGTGCCATGGTTTCAGACGCCATCTACATCCCGCTTGAAACGCCCCTTCTCGAACAAGCCCGCAAGCGTGGGCACGTCACCGTCAATGGTTTAGGCATGCTGTTGAACCAAGCTGTACCAGCATTTGAAGCATGGTTTGGCGTTCGTCCCGACGTCACGGCCGAATTGCGTGCCGTTGTTCAAGCGACTTTCTAATTTCAGGTTGACCGATGAATATCTTCGATCGGCCTAAGATCGATGGACATTGTCATGTCCTTGATCCGCAGCGTTTTCCTTATCCTGCCGAGGTGCCTTATCATCCACAAGGCCAAGAAATAGGCACTGCTGATTACTACAAGCACGTGATGGCTGCGTATGGCGTCCAGCATGCTTTGTTGGTCGGCCCCAACTCAGGCTATGGCCTAGACAACCGATGCTTGTTAGATGCCATTGCGCAAGGTGAAGGCCGATTCAAAGGCATTGCCGTGGTGCCCGCCAACATCAGTCTGCAATCCCTGAAAAATTTACAAGCACAAGGCATTGTCGGCATTGCCTTCAATACGTCGCTGCATGGTCTGGACTATTACGCGGACATTGATCCACTCCTAGGACTTCTGCGCGAACTCGACATGTGGGCGCAGTTTCAAGTTTCTGCCAATCAACTCGAAGCACTGTGGCCACGCATAGAACGCGTGGGTGTCAAAACCATGATTGACCATTGCGGCAGACCGCATTTGGCGGATGGCCCCAATGCACCCGGATTGAATGCCCTTTGGAAATTGGCTGACAGCGGTTTAGGTGTGGTGAAGATTTCGGGCTTTGCCAAGTTTTCTCAAACAGGTTTTCCTTTTGAAGACGCGCATGAACACACCCTCAAAGTGTGGAAAGCTTTTGGCCCAGAGCGTTGTATGTGGGCCTCAGATTGGCCACACCTTCGAGGCACCTATCGCCTTGACTACGGCACGCTGTTAAAACTGACAGAGCGTTGGTTCACGCCTGCGCAACTTCAAGCCATGATGTGGGACACCCCCGCCAAAATTTTAGGATGGTGAACAAACGATGACCGACTTTTTTCAACTGATGTTTAGCGGCATGGCGACTGGTTGCATCTATGCGCTAGCCGCGCTGGGATTTACATTGCTATGGCAAGCCTCAGGCACCATCAATTTTGCCCAAGGCGAATTTGTCATGCTACCGGCCTTCATCATGGTCATCATGCTCCACAACGGTATGGCGCTGTCGGCCAGTTTTGCCATCAGTGTGATTGTTTCGGTGTTGGTGCTTGGATGGCTGTTCAAACGGGGCCTGGTCGATCCACTTTTTAAATACGGCATGATGCCCATCGTGGTGGCCACCATTGGCTTGTCGATTGCCATGCGAAATGGTGTGCGTGCTGGTTATAGCTCTGAGCCTCAGCCTTTTCCTTTGATTTTCCCTGACAAGGTTTACAACTTGGCAGGCGTTAACATTTCTGCCTCCGACATTGGCACCTTCATCATGGCCTTGGGCTTGGTGTTAATTACACAAGCCTTCTTGGCAAAAACAGTGACGGGACGCGCTATGCAAGCGGTGGCTCAAAACACCGAAAGTGCATCGGTACTGGGCATCAATGTGCCGCGCATGATTTTTTATACCTTCGCTATCAATGCCATCTTGGCAGCTGCAGCAGCGCTCTTGGTCACGCCCATCTATTTGGCCAAGTTTGACATGGGTGAAGCGCTCGGTACCAAAGCTTTCTTTGCCGCCATCATTGGTGGTTTCAACAACACGCGAGGCGCCTTGTTGGGCGGCTTGATTGTGGGCGTTTCAGAGAACTTGGCAGCGGCCTACATTTCTTCAGCCTACAAAGACGCCGTGGCCTTGATTATTTTTATGGTGGTGATTTTGTTCAAACCACAAGGCCTCTTGGGTCGTAAAGAGGAGCGCAAAGTATGAAGAAACTCAATCTGCTCATTGGCGTGGTCTTGATCATTGCAATGGCCATTGTGCCCGCCTACTTTAAAAACTATGGCATTCATATTTTCACAACATGGTTGGTCTTCATCATTGCCACCATGGGTTTGAATTTGACAGTGGGTTATGCAGGCCAAAAATCTTTGGGCCATGCTGCCTTCTTTGGCATTGGCGCTTACACGGTGGCCATTTGCTTAAAAGCTGGCATCAGCTTCTGGTTGGCTCTGCCTGCAGGCGGCTTCCTGTGTTTCATCACAGGCTTGATTGTGGGCTTCCCAGCGCTGCGTGTACAAACCATTTATTTGGCATTTGCCACACTGGGCTTTAACACCGCAGCTTGGTTGGTCATGCGCAATGAAGAATGGCTCACGGGTGGCACCTTTGGTATCAACAACATTGCACGCCCCAGCATCGGCGGTATCAGTTTCGATGGCAACTTGGCGTACTACCGAATGGTCTTGGTCTTCACAGTGGTACTCGCCCTGATTTTGTGGGCCCTGCTCAGGTCACCTTGGGGTAAGGCTTTCACGGCATTGCGTGACAACCCCATCCGAGCAGAAAGTTTGGGCATTGACACGCGCAGATACACCCTCATGAGCTTTGCGATTGGTGCCACATTTGCGGGCCTAGCAGGTGGCCTCTATGCATCACAAGTGGGTTTCATTGACCCTGCACTTTTCACAGTTGGCGCATCCATCATGATGTACCTGATGGTGGTGGTCGGTGGCCCCGGCTACTTCCTGGGTCCCATCTTGGGCTCCGCAGTGGGTGTGGTGTTGCCAGAATGGTTGCGCTTTGCCCAAGCTTGGTATTTGTTTGTATTTGGTTCAGCCGTGGTGCTGCTCATGATTTGGCTACCCGATGGCTTGCTCAGCATTCCAGACCGCATTCGCGCTCGCCGGCAATCACGACAAGAGTCTGAAACACGTCGACAGAATGCACAGCAGTCACAAGCTGCACAGTCTGCACAAAAAGGAGGTGTCGCATGAGCGCGCCCGTTTTACAAGTTCACAATTTGAAGAAAGCCTACGGTGCCATTCAGGCCGTTGGCGGTGTGTCCTTTGAAGTTCTGCCTGGTGAAATCTTTGGCGTGATTGGTCCCAATGGCTCCGGCAAAACCACGCTGTTTAACAGCATGCTTGGACAAATTACACCCGACGAAGGTCGCATTGAACTCAAGGGTGAAGACGTCACCCAATTGGGCCCTTTGGCGCTCAACCGCCGAGGTGTCGGCCGAACCTTTCAGACACTCCAAGTGTTTGGCAAGATGACCGTTCGTGACAACCTGATTGTGGCCGCACAAGAGCATCAAGGCTCCATGTTCACTCGCATGTTTGCGCCCTCAGACTCCAACTTGGGCGCTAAGGCGGATGCACTGATTGAGCAATTCCGTATCAGTCATGTGGCACACAAGAAAGCCGGTGAGTTGAGTTACGGTCAACAAAAATTGGTCGACATTGCCATGGCTTTTATGAGCGAACCCGACTTGGTTTTGCTCGATGAGCCCTGTGCCGGCGTCAACCCTTCGTTGGTTGGCGGCATCAGTACCCTACTGCGTGAACTCAACCAAACACGCAAAGGCTCGTTTGTGGTCATTGAACACAACATGGACTTTGTAATGGGTCTGTGCCACCGCATCATGGTGATGGTAGAAGGTAAAGTGCTGGCCATTGGTACCCCCGAAGAAATTCGCGGCAATAAACAAGTGCTCGAGGCCTACTTGGGAAGCTGAACATGACAACAAGCAACAACATCAGCAGCGCAGATACTTGCATTGAATTTGACGATGTGGTCTCAGGCTACAAGGATTTCATGATCCTGAACAACCTGTCCTTCAAAGCTCGTCGCGGTGCCATTACTTTGCTCATCGGCCCCAACGGGGCCGGCAAATCGACCGTGCTCAAAACATTGTTTGGTTTGCTCAAACCCCGTCAAGGCCAAGTTCTTTTGAATGGCGAGAACATCAATGGCGCCAGTCAAAAAGATTTGCTTGCCAAGGGCATTGCCTTTGTCCCGCAAGGTCGCAACCTATTTGGTCAGCTCTCGGTTTACGAAAATTTAGAGTTGG